>JBJHDE010000370.1:0-5936 GCA_050486385.1 Planctomycetales bacterium
CGTCTGACCATTTGTCGAGCAGGGGCAGCAAATAATAGCGCCCTTCGGAGTCCGGCACGGTGACGATCAGCGGTTCCTCCGACACATCGAAGGTCAGGGAGGAATAAAGCGTGTCGGCGTTCGGTCGCACGACCACGGTGAAAGTCGGGTCGGGGAAGGCCTGCGCATGGCCGAACTGGTTGACCGGCGCGTCGGTGTTGCCGGGCGGCTGGGCCACGTTGGTGGCGACCTTGCCGCTGACCTCCATGAGCACGAGCGGATAGGCATAGATGTAGGCATCCCGCGCAATCTCCCGCGCCTCATCCGCCGATGGCCTCTGGGCATGCAACGCGGCGGGAGCCACGAGCAGTGAAAGTAGTACCGCTGGGATCCTGACCAGATGGTTCATGGCTGTTGATTCCTTGTTCGCGAAAGCCATTGGGAAAGACCGTTAGCGGACTTTCCGTAGCGGCGGCAGTTTCGGCCCTTGGCGCAGGACCTCCGCCTGAGGTGAGTACATGCGAATCATCACCTGGAACCGGCCTTCGGGCGCGGGCAGCCAGTTCGATTTTTTGTCTTCACCTGGCGACTGGTGTTGAATAAAAATGTCCAGCGATCCATCCTGATTGAACTTCAGGTTATCGCGGTCGCCGATGGCAAAGCGGTTGATGGGATTCGGCACCTGGAACCCGTCCATATCGTACATGGTGAGGGACCAGAAAGCATCCACGGCGGGCAGCTTTCCCTGCTTGAAGTGCAGCACATAGGCGTGCTCGCCGCTGGTGGGATGGCCATCGGCGTCGTGAATGGCGTTGGGGTAGATGGCATCCTGTGGCAGATTGGCGCCCAGTCCCGCCATGGCCACCATGGCGCGCATACGGTAGTCGGTTCCGTAGGTGCCGATACCCTGCAGCGTGTAATTCCAACCGTCCTCGGTCTCACCGAGCTTGCCCTCGGAGACAATCTGCCTCAGATCCGCAATCGCCTCTTTCGCCGCCGTGTTGATCGCATCGATCGTGGCGGCGTCCAGTTGACTCGCATCGAACGGTTTCCCGGGCTCCAGACCCAACAACCGGCTCATGCGATGCAGGATGGGGTAATCGTTGGCGTGTGGCGGATGGTTTTGCAACAGTTGTGAAAAGCGCGTCAGCAGTTCGACGCCGCTCAAGCGATTCACCTGCGTCAATGGATCGGTTTGATTGTCGACGCCCGGATCCACGGGGGACTTCGCCGGCGGCGTGAAACCGTTGCCCCAACGGCTCAAGGGTGTCAGCTTGTAGGCATCCTGGACCTGATGCACATTTTCGAAGTCGTCTGGTCCGTTGGTCTGGGTCCGCCCCATGACCCACACCACCGGAGTGGGGGCGCGGATTAGCGCCATCTCGGCGGGTAGTTCGCCCTGCCAGTCCGGCGCCGCAATGGCGAAATTGCCAGCCTTGTTGCCGGTGGTGCGGGTGCCGGGTACGGCGAACACATCGGTCCACAGATCCAGCATGGGCATCAGGTAGAAACGGTCGCCCATATCCGGCAGGGATAACACCATGGGTTCCTCGCTCACATCGAGCCAGGCGAAGGAATAGAGGGTGTCAAAATTGAATCGCACCACATCTCTGGCGTCCGCCTTGGGGTACTCGCGGAAGTGCGCAAACTGGTTGACCGGCGCCCGCATCGGGACGCTGTCGGCGTCCGGTACGTTGGTGGCTTGGCGCATGGTGAGATCCATCAGTACCAGCGGATAGGCGTAGAGGTACGCCTCTCTGGCGATGGCACGGGCGTCGGCCGGCGTGAGGTCATCCCGTGGTTCCGCCAGGGCGCTTGCAACCGGCTGGCCGATCAAGACCGCGGCAATGAGGATGGATTGCAATCCTGTTCGCGGCATCGTATCTCCTTCCTTACGTCTTGGCCATGTAGCTTGTGATCCGATTCCGGTCGTTCCGCACGTGCCAGGGAAACGGTCCGCCCAGCCTTACGATATCGGTCCGGCAATGGTGATGCAACGTGTTTCAAGGTCATCGGGCCATCGCTTTCGTTACGTTTGCGTGAAGAGTGTTCCGCGGCGGACCGCCCGAGCAACCAGCAAGCCCGCCGTAACCGACCCTGCCATGGACTGGTTGCGATGCAGCACAACCAGGACTTGGCAACCATAAAAAGAAAATGGGCGACTGGCGGTGCCAAGTCGCCCCGAGGGTCGAATGAATCGGATGGAGCGGGCGGTGCCGCTCAACAATCCATGATCAGCCATCAGCGGGCGGCGGGGACCGCGGCTTGGATCTCGGCCTCGGATCGCATCTCGCGGACGATTGAGGTCCAGAGTTGTTCCATGTAGGCACTGGCCACCTGGTCGCGGACCTGGTCGATGCTCTCGGCGTTGAAGCGATCCTGGTGCTGCTGGAAGTAACGGTTCAGGTTCTCTTCGGTGAGTTGCTTCTCTTGCAGCGCCCGCCAAGCCAATGAACCCTTGACCCGTTGGCGAATGCTCTGCTCGGTATCGCCACGGGAGGCCAGAAACTCCTGCATCGAGACCTGCTGTGTGGCGAGCTGCTCGTCCAGCCGCTCAAGCACTTCGGCGACCTCCTGCTGCTCGACCGGCGGGCCGTTCTCGATGGCGTACTGTTCGACCAAGCGGCCGTCAATCAGGCCGTTGATGACTTCGTTCTGCATCGTCTGCAGAGACTGGGGATCGACCTGCTGGCCCTGAATCCGGGGTTGCAGGTTGGCCTGCACTTCCTGCTGGCTGATGGGATCGCCATTGACCGTGACCACCACGGTCGGCTGCGGGGCGGCGGGCGGTTGGGCCGCTTGTGGCGGCTGGCCAATCGCCTGGGGTGCCTGGCCCAGGGCCCATTGCGGACTCACCAGCGCGGCGAAAACGAACCCGGCCAACATCCGTTGCTTGCAATCCATGACATGCTCCTCCATGACAAAGTGAACTTGAACCCGTGCCGCGGGCCCTACCAATCCATCCACCGGCCTTGCGACTGGTGGCACTCTCGGCGGAAGGCGGCCCAAAGCGCGACGGGCGGGGACGCCTTGCCGGGGGCGCTCGATGGCCCCGCGGCTCATTGACACTGGCACGCATGTGCCCGCCCGCAACCCGAATGGGTCGCCTGGGGCCCGGCCTTCGCTTTGTGCCTTGGGGGCCAAGCGTTCGAGCCGGGTGTCAACCGCTGGCCACACCCCGGGGGCAACCCGCAGGCCAAACCATGTGACGCATCCCCATGCGTTGATGGAAGGGCACGGCCACACGTTCGGCTAAGTCGGGCGATGGGCCCGGGTTCGAAGAACCGGAAAAAACGGGGATTTGTCCGAGACGTTTTTGGTGGCCCCGGAGGCCTGGCCGAGGAATGCAATTCTTACGTGCTAGCACGCAAAATCTGCAAAAAAGCTCGCGAATCGGGGCATTCGGGGACTCCGTGCGAAACGGGGCTGCCGGGGAGAACGGGGCTCCGTTCCCAAGGGCCACGGCACGCAGTCAACCCGTGGGGTTCTGCAATCACCAGGCCTGACGTGACCCACGGCCCGGCAATTCAACCGGGGATATGGACCAGGTCGCCCAGCAGCCGTTGCAGGATTGAGTCGTGCGGGTAGGGATGTCCGCGGTGCTGGCGGAAGGCCTCGGCGTGCTCGACCCCGCATTGTTGGCCGCGGGTGCTGCTCCAGCGGTGCATGCTTTCCAGGTACTCGTCGACGCCGTGTTGCGCGCGGAGCCACTCGCGTTGGCTGGAGTGGCAGGCCAGCATCGCCCGCTTGGTGGCGTAGACCTGGCTGGTATCCACATAGAACTGCGGCACGATTGGCTGGCCGAAGGGGTCGATGCCTTCGATGGGGTCGACGTAGATCAGGTGCGGAATTCGCTTGGTCGGCGGAGCGGGTTCCCACTGGTGCGTGGCGTAGTGGGGTACGCTGGCGTTGAAGCAGGCGTCGCGGACCAGGCGACTGGTGGCTTCGTGGTCGTCCATGTAATCGACCGGCGGGGCGGTGAACACAATGTCGGGGGCCGCGCGACGCACGGCCTCGGTGACGCGGCGTTTGCTCTCTACATCGATCACGATCGAGAGATCGCGGAACTCCAGGCACATGCAGGCGGCACCAATCTTCTCGGCGGCCTGGCGGGCCTCGCGGCGGCGGACCGTGGCAATCTCGTCAGGGGCCAGATCCTTGCTTCCCAGGTCGCCGGGCGTCATCGTGGCAATCGTGATGCGGTGACCGCGCTCGGCCAGCAGCGCCAGGGTGCCAGCGCACTGAAACTCGACGTCGTCGGGATGGGCATGGATCGCCAGAATCGAGAGTGCCTCGGACATGGTTCGTGGGCCTCGTGGAGTTGGGCGGACGTGCCCCGCAACGCCCGCCAATGCGAGCGGGCGGTGCCAAAGCCCCCGATCAGACCGCCTTCGATCCTGTTCGTCAAGCGATGCCGCTGCCATGAGTACACACGCCGCCAACCCAATTGTGACCGAGCGCCTGCGGCTGGTTCCTTTAGATCGCGGGCGGCTGGTCACGTTGTTAGTGCGACCCGATCAGGTGGCCCGGAGTCTGGGCTGCGAGGGGCTGCCCGGCTGGGCCGATCGCAGCTTTTTGGCGGTGGTGCCTTCGTTGGTGAATGCCCTGGACGACGACCCCGAGATTCCCGCCTGGAATCGGGCGATCGAGTGCGTCCAGACGCGACGGCTGGTGGGGACGGTGGCCTCGATCAACCCGCCTGACGAATCCGGGACGGTGGTGCTGGGCTATTCGGTGGCCGAAAGTGTCCGCGGTCAGGGATACGCGACCGAGGCCGCCGCGGGCTTTTTGCAATGGGCTGCCTGGGACCGCCGGGTCGGAGAGGTTCTGGCCTTCTGCGAGCAGACGAACCACGCCAGCCGCCGGGTGCTGGAGAAGCTGGGCTTCGCCCTGGCGGCCCTCCGCGAGGATTCGACCGTCTGGCGGCTCGATCCGCGGAGCTTGACGCAAGAGGTTTGAGCCACACGCTCGGCCAGCCGCTTGCCATCCGCCAGCCAGGGTTGAAGGCCCGGGGGACTTGGCCTACCTTACTGGGTGGGCGGGGCGAGGCGTGTCGTGCGGTGTTTCGGCGCGTTTCCGTCTGCGCGGTTCCCTTGGTGTTTGTGGGTAGTCAGGCTCGCGAGCGGTCAAGTAAATGAGCAATCCAGCCAACACGCCGGTCGAGGATCAGGCCGACACTACTTCGCCCTCGGATTCGCCGGAGGAGGATTTCTCCCGCCGGGTGGCCGGCTTGCCGGGCCGCTTGAACTTGACCGGCTCAGCATTGATGCTCCTTGCTGTTTTTTTGATGGTCGTGTTCCCTGGCTTCGGTTTTGTCGAGTGGTTTCGGGAGTACGTGGCTGAAGAACTCAATCTGACATGGCCACTTGCGGTATCTCTGCTCGCTGTCGTTTGCGTGCCCTTTCTGGTGGTAGTCCTGTTGTTGATCACGGGATGGCTGCTCCATCGGTCGGGAATGCTGCTGGAGCTTGGTCTTCGTGACCGCTCAACCGCCCTGGTCCGCCGTGCATTTGCCACAATCGCGCTCAGTGTCAAGGTCATGACGCTGCTATTGATCGTCGCGTTGGGCTTGGCCCTACTCTGGGGTCTACTTTGGGAACCGAAGGGCAAGTTTTTTTATTCTTGATGATCCGGCAAAGCGATTCGGACTTCTTGGTTACCCTGTTGGCTTTTTCCCCAGTGCGTGACAACGTCATCCTATCCCATGACTGCAACAGGGTTCGAGCCCCTTGGGCCAGAGGCGGTCATCGCCGACTCGTTGCGTTGGCGGGAACGGATGCTCGTTTGAGGATGGCCATCGGCATCGCGCACCCGGCCAGGCTGGGCGTTTTCTGCTTCACATCCAACGGCAATTCGGCTGGAGTATGAACGAGAATCCTTACGCGGCCCCCTTGACAAGGCACTTGGCTCCCGGTCCGGAACAGACCTCCGACACATGGCCTCCGACGATCCAGGTC
>JBJHDE010000371.1:0-5894 GCA_050486385.1 Planctomycetales bacterium
ATGCCGTTCTGTCCGCCATCGACGGTGATGCCGCTAACCGTGGTGCGATTTCGCATGTTCACGGCCGCCAGCCCGGCGCCGGGCTCGAAGATCGGGTTGTCGGCTTGCATGGCCATCAGCGTGATATCGCCCAACTGCGTGGTCGGCAGGGTCTGGTTGATACCCGCACCATACAGCAACTGGCCCCCATTCATGGTGAAGATGGCCGTGCTTTGCCCGTCATCGGGCAGCATAAAGCTGTAAGGCGTGCTGTTGCCGTCGCCACCACCACCGCGGACGTAGACCAGCTCTTCGCCATTGGCGTTGTTTCGCACCTGGGCGAAGTCGGTGTACGGATTCTCGAAGGTGCCCAGCGGGGCGCTCGGGTCGCTCACATCGTCGGGATTGTTGCTCACGTGGAACACATTCCAGGCCGTGTTGTTGCGGGGATCGCCCAGGGTGATGTTGGCCAACTCGGTCTGGCGATCGACCACGATCCAGTCCAGCCGCTCGACCCGCTCGGGCAGCCGATCCGAAGTGTTGTTCAGCCGCGGCTGTCGGGCGTTACGACTGACCGGATAGGTCAGCGTGAGCCCGAAGATCGCATTGGTGCCGAAGTTGTTGTCGGTCTGGACTTCAAAGCTGGCGTAGGACCACTCGGTCGGCGCCGTCAGCACACCAAAGCGTCCACCGACGGTGTCCTTGGCCTCCGAGGCCGTGAAGTAGTACAAACCGGCGTAGGGCCGCACATCGTAGCCCAGCGGCGAAAAGTTAAGATTCGTCCGCCAGTCCAGGCCGGTCATCGCCTGCTGAAAGTCCAGGACGCCTGTCGCCAGGATCTGATTGCCTTGAAAGAACGGATCGCCGGGGTTGTTGATTGTATTGCCGGCCTTGCGATCGTTGCCCACCGGCAGATGAACATTGACCCGGCTGTCCCACAGCGTGCCCAGGGTCTCCAGACCGAAAGTCAACTGCTGAAAGCTGGCAAAGTCGGTGCTGCGGGTGTCGAAGTACATGTAGCCGCCGGCGGTGCGGTCCCAGTCGGCCAGGTACTCGCGATAACCAAAACCGATGCTCCCGCCCGGATCGCCGAAGTTATCCATCAGGAAACGCACATCGACAAAGCCGACGTTGAGCCCTGGGTTCTGGTACGCCGGCGCGAACAGCCCCAGCCGCAAGTAGCCGTCTTCGTAACCCAGGCCGTCACCGGCAAAGTAACTGACCTCGGGCGTCACGGCGTACCGAGGTGCCGGCGGCCCGTAGGTCGGCGGCGCAGGCGGAATCGGCCCGCCCTGGGCGAAGACCGCCGGCGCGGCCGACAGCCCCAGAATGGCAATCATTGCCATCATCGAGCAAGCGCGTTTCATGGAACTCCTCCTGGTTTTGGTCTGTTCCCGGGCCTGTGCAGAAGCACCCAGCGCCGTGGTCATCGTCGAGTTTGTGAGAACGTACTTCCTGTTTCCTGCAAGTCCTTGGCGCCGGGCTTCGTGCCGTCGGTGTTTGTGGCACTGGTGGCTTGTCCACCAGTGTTTGACAACGCCTGCTATTCCTTGACTGATGTCCTCGTAACTCATTGAACAGGAGCACATGAGGCAGAACTGTCCGACTGAGCCACACACTGGTGGACAAGCCACCAGTGCCACGAATCGCATTCGAAATCTTGTGCTCCCAGAAGCAAACTGACCTGGGAATCAACCTCGACCGTTGGTCTGACAGAACGCGCTGTCGATCAGTAAGCCCGAAACCAAGCGGTTCGGAATCCCCGATGCCGGCAGTTGGGGACTTCCTTACACGGAAGCTCGCCCACGCGGCGGGTGCCATCATCGCTGAGGATCAACACTTGGTTGCTTTCCGGAAAGACGACCATGGCCTCGGGATTGAGCGAGCCGAAGTGTACGTCGCCGTATTTCAGCGGTGAGTCGCCCGGGTCGCCGCTCCAACGGAACAGGCCGAAACGGCCGCCGGTGTCGATTCCCCCGGCCACGATCAGGTAGGCATCAATCGCCGGCACGAAGTCGATTTCGCGAATGCCCAGCCCTTCGAGATAAATCTCGGCTGCTGGACCAAACTCGGCCCGCCGTTGGTCACACAGGACCTCGTCGGGGTTGAGCAGCGGCACGAGCAGGGCGTTGCCCCGCGGAATGGGGTTGCGAAAGCCGATCCACAGCGCGTGAGCATCGCGCATGGGAGCCAGGCCCTCGATGTTGATGGCATCCCGCTCCTTGGGCGCGCGAAACTGAAACTCGCGGAAGCGGTAGGTCGCCAGATGCGGCGCGTCGATCAGGTCGAGCAGCAGGTTGCTGTACGCACGACCGACAGAGCGCATTTGCACGCTGCTGGGCGTGATGTCCAGATCGCAGGCAAAGAAGCGGTAACGGCTCTTGCGGACTTCGGCCGAGCGGTTCCGCCCGTGTGAGGTGATCCAGTAGCTGCGGGTGCCGATGCGGCAAGCGCCTTCAATATCGGCTTCGGGCCAGGTGGTCTCGGGGGCGAGATAATTGTTCAGATCGAAGGCGGCCAGGGGCTCGGCGTGGTTCACATGATACAGCCGCATGATGTTCGATTCGTCATCGCACATCAAAAACCGCTGGCCGTCGACCTCGACCGAGGCCGAGGCATCGCACGCGCCCAGGTAGACCAAACCCGGACGCAGCGCATTCTGAGGCTGGCCGAAGCCTGCGGGGGTGGTATCGCGAGCGTGAGCCCACGGGGCGGCCGCCGTCACGGCCGACCAGCCGAGGAACGCCCGACGCGTCCATGCGGGTTTCATGGTGTGTGTTCCGATCCGTCGTGTCGAAACCGCCGGGGCTCCCTCCTGGAACCCTCGGCTTGCGGTCAGGGGACCGCAAGTGCCGTGTCCACGCTCTGGGCCGTCCCTAAGCCCGAGCGCCTGGCGCGGTTCACAATGCCCCGCATCTCAAGGCTTGAACGACACCCGCCAGAGAATGCGTCTGGTTGCGCATTGGCTGACAAGCCTCGTTCAGGCCCGAGTTTCCCACGCAGGGTGTGCTCGCGCTGACACGTGCTACTCTGGGCTATCGGGCCGATGGGGTAGATACCCCCAAGAGCATCCTGTGAAGCTGGGAAATTCATAGAAACTTCACGCAGGTCGGCCCGTGTCGTGAAGATTGTGCGAAGGCTGGCCCGTGCCGTGCCTGGCCTACTGTTGCCTGCAAAGGGTTACGATCAAGCCAAGAGGCACCGGGAGACTCAAAACGGCAAACCGGTTGAACCGCGATGATGCCAAGATCGCGCAGACGTACCCAACCTTCGCGGTCTTCGCGTCTTGGCGGTTGGTTGTCCTGATTCCGGCAGCCAATGCCGAAATGAGTCGCATGATTCGGGGTGGTTTGTTCAGCCGTTCTTAACAACACGGTTCCAACGGACTGGTTTCCGCGCAGTGCAAAGACTTGCGCAGCGATCAATAAGACCCCCGAAAGCAAGCGGCCCCGGGGCCCGCTTTCACGCGGGATCCCGCAGGCGCTGCCGCGCCGAACCGTTAGGACGAGGCCATCGGGGTGGCCGGCCGGGCGGTCCAGGCGGCCGAGACCTCGTCGGCACGCAGACAGGCCACCGCGTGGGGACCCCCAGTGAGTCGCACGATGCCCTGGCGGCAGTCGGGCTGGACCCAGCCGCACCGATCGGCGAAGGGACAGCCGACGTACTCCTGGTCGGGCGAGGGCACTTCGCCGCCGAGCACGATCTTCTCGCGGCGGCGTTCGACTTCGGGGTCGGGAATCGGCACCGCCGACAGCAGCGCTTGCGTGTAAGGATGCCGCGGCCGCAGATACAGTTCGTCGGCCGGTCCGTGCTCGACGATGCGTCCCAGATACATGACGGCCACCGTGTCGGCCATGTGCCGCACCACCGCCAGATCGTGGGCAATAAACACATAGGCCAGGTTCAACAGTTCGCGCAACTCGACCAGCAGGTTGACCACCTGGGCTTGAATCGACACGTCCAAGGCCGAGACGGCCTCGTCGCAGAAAATCAACTCGGGTCGCACCGCCAAGGCCCGGGCGATGCCAACCCGTTGCCGCTGCCCGCCAGAAAACTCGTGCGGATAACGATTGAACATCTTGGGGTCCAGGCCCACCAGGTCCATCAGCCGCAACGTCTCGAGCCGCCGTCGGTTGTGGTCGCCGATGTTGAAAATGTCCATCGGCTCGCGAATGATCTGCCCCACCGTCAACCGTGGATTCAGTGAGGCGTAGGGATCTTGAAAGATCATCTGCATCCGGCGGCGAAACGGTCGCATCCGCCATTCGCTGAGGTGATCGATGCGCTTTCCCCGATAACTCACCACGCCACCGGTGGGCCGCACCAGGTTGAGCACGGCCCGGGCGGTGGTGCTCTTGCCGCAACCGCTTTCGCCCACCAGCGCCAGGGTCTGGCCGGGTTCGACGGTGAAGCTTAGCCCATCGACCGCGCGGGTCGCTCCGTGGACGCGCTTCCAGAGCGGACCGTGCGCGAAGGGGAACTCGACCTTCAGGTCCTGAACATCCAGCAGCGGCGGTGTGAAGTCGCTCATCGATGGGGGGCAAATCCGTGCTTGGGCGGTTTCGGCGTGGGGGTCAGTCGATGGGCGTGTGACGCAGCCGCTGGGCCTGCACAATGCAGGCATGCCGGCGACCGTCGCCCACCTGGTAGATCGGCGGTCGCTGGTTCTCGCAGCGATCCACCACATCGCGGCATCGCGGATGAAAGGCACACCCGCCAATCCGCGCCGTCAGGTCCGGCGGCTGACCGCTGATGGGTGTCAGTCGCCCGCCGTGGGGCTGATCGAGCCGCGGCATACTGGCCAATAGACCCCGGGTGTAAGGGTGTTGGGGATCGTGGAACAAGGCGTCCACCGGGGCCTGTTCGACCAATCGCCCGGCGTACATCACGTTGACGCGGTGGCAGGCGTTGGCGATGACGCCCAGGTCGTGGGTGATCAGGATGATGGCCGTGCCGTGATCGCGTTGCAGCCGCTTCATGAGTTCCAGAATCTGGGCCTGGATCGTCACATCCAGGGCGGTGGTCGGCTCGTCGGCGATCAGCAAATCGGGCTCGCAGCTCAGGGCCATGGCAATCATCAACCGCTGCCGCATGCCACCCGAGAACTGATGCGGATAGCGATCGATGCGGGTCTCGGGCGAGGGAATCCCCACTTGCCGCATCAGGTCCAGGGCATGCTCGCGGGACTTGGAGTAGCTCCATCCGCGATGTACCCGGGTGACTTCGGTGAGCTGCTGGTCGACCGACAATAGCGGGTTGAGCGAGGTCAGGGGGTCTTGAAAGATCATGGCGATCCGATCGCCACGGATTTGGCGCAGCATTCGCTCTGGCAAGCGGAGCAAATCCTTCCCCTCATAATGAGCTGTTCCCGCAACAATCTTTCCGGGGGGGTTGGGGACGAGTCCCATGAGCGCCAGCGTCGAAACGCTCTTTCCCGAGCCACTTTCGCCGACGATGCCCAGGGTCTCGCCCCGCTGGACCGAGAAGCTCACGCCATCGACGGCGCGAATCGTTCCTTCATCCGTGCGAAAATGGACATGCAAATTCTCAACGGTGAGCAAATCATCCGTCACGCGGCGGTTCCTCTGGCGGGCGGGGGGAACAAAACGGCACTCCCCAGAAAGACGCACTCGTCGATGGCTCGACCCCGGATGGGGAAAGGACCCTATATCCAAGCAGGGCCCCGGATTCCCACAACATTAGGATGGGGGTTGGCCCCGTCTGGGCCCCTTTCCCGGGCGAGCCGCCCCATCCGTTCGCAGCCCAGCTTACTGTCGTGGGGCCGGGGGAAAAGCCAGGACGCCGAGTTTTTGCCCAATCGGGCAAGGATTCTCCGTTTTGTACGAAGGGAAGATCAGCCGAGGTCGCCCAGTTTCCGTCCGGCGGCTTGGCTTGTGGTCCGCACAGTGCGGGCC
>JBJHDE010000372.1:0-3975 GCA_050486385.1 Planctomycetales bacterium
GATGGCCAGCAACGATGGCTTCTACGCCCGAGCCGCCGCCCCGGCGCTGTTTTTGGTGGTTTGTACCATGGTGCCCATGAGCGTGTTGCTGTGGCAAGAACGCGGCATGAGCCGCTAACACAAGGCATGTGGCATTTGCGCTATGACGGACGACGCGGTTCAGTGCGAGCGGCTCAGCAAAAGCTTCGGCGACCAGCCCGCGGTCCGCGGTGTTTCGCTGGCCTTGGCCCAACACACGATTCTGGCCGTGTTGGGGCCCAGTGGCTGTGGCAAGACTACGCTGTTGCGATTGATCGCCGGCTTCGACCGCCCCGACGCCGGCCGGGTCCGGGTGGGCTCGGTCACGGTCTGCGATCTGGCCTGCTTCATCCCGCCCGAGCGGCGCGCCGTGGGCATGGTGTTTCAGGACTATGCCCTGTTTCCGCATCTGTCGGTGGAACGCAACATCGCCTACGGCCTCAAGCGGTTCGATCGCCAGCGGGTGGGCGAATTGCTGGAACTCGTCGGCCTGGCTCCCCTGGCCCGGCGGATGCCGCACGAACTCTCCGGCGGCGAGCAACAACGCGTGGCCCTGGCTCGTGCGTTGGCCCCGCAACCGGAAGTCCTGCTGCTGGACGAACCGTTCTCGAATCTCGATGCCGACCGCCGGGGCCGAGTCCGCCGCGAGGTCCGCGAGATCCTGCGGCAAACCGGCACCTCGGCGCTGTTGGTCACCCACGACCAGGAAGAGGCCTTCCAACTGGGCGACCGCATCGCGGTGATGAACGCCGGCGTCATCGAGCAGGTCGGCACGCCCGACGATGTGTTCCATCGTCCGACGTCGCGGTTTGTGGCCAGCTTTCTGGGGCTGGCCGATCTTGTGCCCGGGCAGCGCAGCGGCCGGCGGGTGGAAACCGCCTTCGGCCCTGTCGAGACTCTCGACGACATCGCCGTTCAGGGCGAAGTGCTGGTGGTCGCCCGCCCCGACGATTGGGAGCTGGTCGACGACGAGCCCCGCAATGCCGAGATCGTGAGTCGGGCCTTCCAGGGCAGTCGCCTGCTGTACGAGGTCCGCGGTCGCGACGGCCAGCGAATTCGGGTCCGGGCGCCCCACACCCGGGTCTTCGACGATGGCACCACCATTGGCCTGCGGCTCAACCCGGGCCATCCCCTGGTCTGTTTTCCAGCCGGGTGATTCCTTCCGGGATGTGGCCTGGAACGTCCAACCGCGAAGCCCCCGCCGGTATTGTCCCGAGAATGTGCCCCCTTTGCAGGTGGATTGGAGGGCCTCCACGGCGGCGATTCGGGGCTAGTAGGTGGGCCGGGGCGACCATACTTAGTTCTTGTGGGTGGGTTGCTCCGCCAGAACCGGTCTTGGGTCGCGGGGGCTGTCTGGGTAGAATCCGCGCCGAGCGGTGGAAGAACCGCCTGCGACACGGATGTCACGCTCAGGAGGATCGGCCGATGGAACGGGCCCGACGATGTGCATTGGCCACGGCAATCGTGGTCTGGGGGCTTTCGGCCTCGGGGGGTTGGGCTCAGAACGGGGCCGAACCGGCCGCCGAGGGCAACCCGCCTCGGCCGCAGTCGCCGTTTCAGCTCTCCGCCGAGGAGCAATCGCAGTTGGACCAGGTGCTCTCCACCTGGCACCAACGCAGTAGCCAGATCCAGCAGTTGGAGTGCAAGTTCAACCTCTGGGAACACACCGTGGCCTTCAACCGCACCGTCGAGCGGGCGGGCCTGATCGCCTACGAACGCCCCGACAAGGGCCGCTACTGGGTGACCTATCAAAAGGCCAAGGGGCCCGATGGGCAGGAGCAGTGGAACCGCGTGGACTCGGAACACTGGGTCTCCAACGGCAAGAGCATCTTCGAGTTCAAATACCCCGACAAGACGCTGGTTGAGCACAAGCTGCCGCCCGAACTCCAAGGAGCGGGTATTCGGCATGGTCCCTTGCCGTTTTTGTTTGTGGCCAATCCTCAGGAACTCAAGGGCCGCTGCTGGATGCGGCTGATTACGACCGAGGAGGATGCCAAGAAGGGCGAGATCTGGATTCAGGCCCTGCCGCGGTATCAGCAGGATGCCGCCAATTTTTCGCGGGCCGAGTTGATCCTCAAGCACGATTCCATGCTGCCACACGGGGTGCGGATGTTTATGCCCGACGGCAAAAGTTCGCTGACCTACGTGTTCACCGAATACAAGGTCAACAACCCCGGCCAGCGGCCCAACTGGCTGAACTGGGCCGGCGGCCGCGACCCTTGGACCCCGCCGGTGCCCAACGGTTGGCAGGCCAAGGAAGAAAAGGCCCTGGCTCCCGCCAGCGAATCGCGAAACGAGACCCCCAGCCGACGCCCCTTGGGCGGCCTGTTCGGCGGCTGATCGCACGGCTCAACCCCCGGTGATGGGCCTTCCCGTCACTGACCACAACCCAGGCGTCCGCGACACGGGTGGCAGGTCCACCCGTGTTTCGTTGGTCCAGGGATTTCCGCAGGCACCGAGGGGTCCGATGCCGTCGCGTTGCTGGCGGCGTGTACGAGGGGACGGCACGCTTCGCCGCTGGACAGGGGGCGCGGGCGGTTCTACGATGCCCAGGCTGAGAGGCCACGTACCCGTGACGCGATTCGCCAGGCAACCATGGATCCGCTCCACATTCTGCTGCGTTGGATGCACATCTTTCCCGCCCTGATTGTCGTGGGCGGCCTGTTCTATATCCGCTTTGCCTTGCTTCCCGCCAGCGGCGTGCTGGCCGAGCAAGACCGCACCACCTTTCGTGAAAGCGCGCGGGCCTTATGGGCACGCTGGGTGCATGCCTCGGTGGCCTTTCTGCTGGTCAGCGGGTTCGTGAACTTCTTTTTCAAGATCGCGGAACTCCGCGACGCCGGACTCAAGCTGCCGATGGAGTATCACATGCTCTGGGGCCTCAAGGTCCTGCTGGGCTTGATCCTCATGGGCTTTGCCAGCGTGTTTGTGGCCAGCAGTGCCCGCGGCCAGGCCATGCGGTCCCGCGGAGCCAAGTGGGTCAACGTGATGCTGGTGTTGGCCGTGCTGGTTGTGGCGCTCTCGGGCGTGGTCCGCGGCATCAAGCCGGTTCCGCGCGAGCCCGCCCCGGACGAGACCGCCTGGCATGTGGCCAGCCAGATCTGGCAGTCGTGAACCGCCCCCGGGGCGATTCCGGCGATGCGAAACACCCACGGGGCGGTCGATGGAGGTGACTCGATGGACAAGAAGGCCAAGAAGCGACTGGAAGTCATCAAGCAGAAGCTGACTCACTTGCAACAGCAACTGGCCGGAGCCAAGCGGCAACTCGACGACCCGGCGGAAGTCGAACGCCTGGAGCGCGAGATCGCCGAACTGCAAGCCGAACGCGACCGACTCAAGCAAGCCTGAGCCGGTCGCCGTTGCCTCAGCGTTGCCGGGTGTCGCCAGTGTGAGCCGTCGAGGGCTCGCCGCCGCGGGCGTTGGGCCGATACAGGCCCGGCTCGTCGCGACCATCGCCATTCCAGTCGCCGGCGATGGGGATGTCGCCCGGCTGACCCATCTCGAAGGCCCGATCGAGGTCGTCGAGTTGGAAGTCGCCGTTGGTATCCAGGATCCAGCGGCCATTGTTGTAAATGCCGATGTTGTCGATCCCGTCGCCGTTCCAATCGCCGACAATCGGCGTGCCGCGATACGGTGTCTGAATGGTCAGGTCGCCGTCACCAAAGCGGCCATCGCCGTTGGTATCAATCTTCCACACGCCGTTGTTATACACGGCGATGTTCGGCACCCCGTCGCCCGTGAAGTCGCCCGCCAGCGGAACGTCGCCGGCTTCGCCGAATTGGAACACGTGGTCAATCACATCGGCCCGCACCACGCTGCCATCGGCCAGCCGAATCAAACGCGCCTCGTCGCCCGGCCCCTCGGCGGCCAGAATGCGGCCCTGGGTATCCAGGGCCACCGGCGTGCCACGGCCATCGTGAATGGCCATCAGCCGCGGTTCGCCCGGGGCATCATGGG
>JBJHDE010000372.1:3985-5871 GCA_050486385.1 Planctomycetales bacterium
ATGCGGAGGTTCTCTGCCGCCGGCAGTCCAGGTTCGGAAGCCAGGGCACGGTCGTCGCCTTCCCAGGACGGGCCCCAGACACCGACGTCGTCTTTGCCATCGCCGTTCCAATCGCCCACCACCGGCTTGTCACCGGGCCGGCCGAGCTTGATCCACAAATCGCCCTCGTCCCAGCGGCCATTGCCATTGAGGTCGATAAACCACTCGCCGTTGTGATACACGCCCACGTTGCTGATGCCATCGCCGTTGAAGTCGCCCACCACGGGGACTCCGCCGGGCAGGCCAAAGAACACCGCGGGCCCCTCGTCATCCAGGCCAATCGGCTGTTCGCGCCCGGGCAGAATCCAGGCCCCGAAGTTGATTTCACGGGCACGCACGTTGGCGGCCTCGCGGATGGTCTCGGGGCCAGCGTGCGCGGCGGTGAGTTCACCCCGCGGGTAGCCGCCGTCGATGGTCGTTAAGTGCCAGGTGTACGAGACCGCCGAACCCGGGCCAAACGAACCCACCCCGCTGGCTCCCGCATCCAGGCTAATGCTCGGCGTCGCGGCCGAGGCAATCAGCGGCCCCGGACCAAACGGAATGGGGCTGCGGGCGTTGAGCACCGGCGGCAAGCCAATGGGCGGATTGTTCGGCGGCGGTGGGATGAACACCGGTGGTTCGTTACTGATCCGCAACTCGCTGAACCAGTAATCGGTGGCGTGTTCGCCAATACCCAGGGTGATGCCCACAATGCGGTCTTGCCCAAACAGCGGCGTGCCGCCGGCGGTGCCCGCGGTGTCGAGCCAGTCGATGTACCCGGTCGGCTGAACCTGCTGCAGGGTGTAGGTGCCGGCCGCCAGCATCGAGAACGTAAACCGGCCATGGGCATCGGTCACGGTGGTGGCCACAATGGAACCCGTCTCGTCCAGCAGGTGAATCGTGACTCCGGCAATCGGCGTATCGTCGGGCGTGTACAACCCATCGCGGAGCCCAGAGAAATCGGGCATTGGGGCCCCGGCGCTCACAATGATGGGGGCACCATCCTGAAACACTACGCCCGAGATGCTCGACGGCGGACGCTCGCAGAAGACAATCTCGTCGGCGTTGGTGCCGCCGCCGATCATGATGTCGATAATCTCATTGGGATTCACAATCGTGCCGCCGCTGTTGCCTACCTTGGCGCTGCCCTGGCCAATGACCCCGTCGGGCTGAATCTGCAGCACGGTGTAATTCCCGGGAGGCAGTTCGTCAAAAGCGAAGTAGCCGTCGGCATCGGTGAAGGTCACCGCCACCAGGTTGCCCTGTTCGTCGTAAAGCTGGATCTCGACGCCCGCGATGCCCGATTCGCCGGGGTCACGGATGCAGTTGCCGTTGAGATCGAGCAGCACTTCGCCCGCGATGCGTCCGGGCAGTCGCTCGGTGAAGATGTAGTCCACGCCGTCCTGGCCATAGGCCAGTTGAATGTCGTAGATCAGGTCGCCGGGATTCTCGGCGATGCCGCCAGCGGTGCCCGCGAAGTCGGCCCCGTCGAAGAAGCCGCTGGGCTGAATCTGCCGCAGGGCGTAGTTGCCAGCCGCGAGGTTCTCAAAAATGTAATTGCCATTGGCATCGGTCACGGTGGTGGCAATGACCGTGCCGTGCTGGTCGAGAAGTTCAATCGTCACGCCGGCGATGCCCGGCTCGCCCGGATCGGGCAAGCCGTTGTCGTTGATGTCGACAATCACCGAACCCGACAGGCTGGCTGGGGGCTTCTCGCAGAAAATGTACTCCACGGCGTGCAGGTTCGAGGTCAGCGTGATGCCTTCGATGTGATTCGGTCCGGCGATCACACCTCCGGCCGACCCAATCGTGATACCGCCATCGAAGTAGCCTTCGGGCTGCACCTGGTAAATGCTGTAAGTCCCAGG
>JBJHDE010000373.1:0-5867 GCA_050486385.1 Planctomycetales bacterium
TCGGCCGCCCCAAGCCGCACGGTGTTTTCCTCCGCGCCGCTGAGGTTCTCCTGATGCGGCTCGGCCCCGTGCTCGGCGAGAAAGCGGCGGGTCACCCGCGGAAAGCTGGTGGCCACGCGTTTGCCATCCAGTTGGCTTAGCGACTCCGGCGCTTGTCCGAGCGGCGTACACAACGCCAACCGGCACTGGCCCATCCCCAGGGCCAGGCGGGTGATCACGTCGACTTCGCTCTCGGCGACCAGATCACTGCCGGTGATGCCGGCGTCCACGGCCCCCTCGGCCACCAGCACCGGGATATCGTCGGCCCGCAGAAAAATGATTTCCGCCGGCAACTCGCGGACGCGGGCAAACAGGATGCGGTCCTGCCGGCGGAAGGTCACGCCCGCGGCCTTAAGCAGGTCGATGGCCGACTCTTGCAGGCGGCCTTTGCTGGGCAATCCGATCCGGAGATCGTTCATTCTGAAGGTCCCGAAGTTGAAACCGCGGACGGTTGGGGGTGTCGAAGGCGGCGTCATTCCGCCGCGGGTGGGGCCGAGCGTTGGGCTTTTTCCTCCAGCCCACCCATGCCGAAGCGTCGGGCGAGTTCCTGCTCGACTTCGTCCAGGCTGACGCCGCAGTGGCCCAACAGCACCAGCAAGTGATACAGCAGGTCGCCCGCTTCGTGGATCAAGTGGGTTCGGCTGGCGTCGCCGGTCTCGCTGGCGGCCTCGATGGTCTCGGCGGCCTCTTCGCTAATCTTGGCGGCAATGGCCGGCACCCCGCCTTCCAGCAGCTTGGTGGTGTAGCTGCCTGGCGGCATCCGCTGGACGCGGTCTTCGATGGTGGCCATCAGCTTGTGGAGCACGTCCGACATCGGGGGCGTCTCGGGAGCGGGGGCGTAGACCGGGGGCGTGGGTCGGGTCACTCGATCGGACCGAATTGCTCGTCCAAGAGTTCGCGAGTCCGTTGTTGGCGATAGGGCATCAGCCGTTTGAGGCCGTCCAGAATCCGCTGCTCGGTGACAACAAAGCCCATCATCCCGCCTGGCGGCTCGAAGCGGCAGGCGTATTCCAGCCGCGTGCCGCCTTGGGGCAGGGCGGTGAAGCGATGGATTTGCTCCCACAGGCGGAAGGGGCCGTGGATCTGCTCGTCGGCAATCAGCAGCTCGTGCTCAAGCTGGGTGACTTTCAGGCGGAGCGACTGCCGCATCAGCCCCCCGATCTGGAAGCGGAACTCGATTTCACTGCCCACCACCAAATCGCTGGGGGCTTCGACCAGTTCGCCCGGCACATTCGAGGGCAGCATCATCAGCACGTTCTGCGGTCGCATGTGGAAGGCGTACACGCTGGGCAGATCGTGAAAGAACGTCAGTTCCGATTGAAACTCGGGCATGGGCTCGTCGGTCGCCCGCGTCCCCCCTGGCATAGGCCAATGGGGCAGGGCTGCTCGTGGAATTCCGGCACCTCAATGCGATTGGCCCCGAGTGTAAGTCGGTCGCGGTGGACTGGCAATCGGTGGTGAAGTTGGGTGCGACCGAAGGGGGCCGGTCCTAGTGACTCAGCCTGCCACCCACCGTCCCCATCGGCTGAAGCTGGCCGGCAGGGGGTTCATGGGAGCTTCACGTCGAGGCGGTTCGGCCATCCCGGGCCCATCTTCGGAAGGGGGTGGCGAACATCGGGCCAGGTGGCCAATCACCTGGATTGGCAGGTCTCGGTGGGGCAGGATATGGTAAACAAGGTGGCCGTACGGGAATGTCGTCGGGTTCTCCTTCCTTGGCGTCCGCGGAGGCAGCAAACGCATCGGCAGCGCTTAAAGGGTGCGGTTGTCCGATGGCTTGGCCCGCGGGTGGCTGATCCCCAAAGGGCTTGTTGCGTTGACATGCCGAGAATCTATCGAGCCATGCGCAAGGAACAAGACGAGAAGCCGGTGGTTGATGCGACCGGCAAGGGGCTGGGCGTGCGGGTCGAGCCAGTCCGTGGTGTTTCGGATGTCGACGTCGACGATCAGAACCGTGTGATTCTGAACGGCAAAGGCCTGTCGGTCGCCCCGAACTGGCGCGAATTGCCGTTCTTCTTGATTCCCAAACGGCTTCAACACCAGGTCAAGGCGGCGCGGGGTTCCGCGAGCCTGTTTTGCTTTACAATGGGCGACGGTGCGTTTGCTGACGACCGCGTTGCCGAGCAGCTTTCTCTACGAGTCGATCGCCCCAATCATGGCTGCGTGGTCCCAAGCCAGTTGGTCTCCGTCGAGCGTTTTCAAGCGGATCTCGCCGCGACCCGAGATGATTGGCACATCGACGAGGACTGAATCATGCCGAAGCAGCCGTTCTCGACGGAATCGCATTACCTCGACTCGATTCGCGGGCTCCTCAAGCTGCACGAGTTGGAAGTCGCGGGCGCAGCCGAATCCGACGAGGCCGACGCGGTGCGAGCGGCGCTCGAAGGACCTTGGCGGTTGATGACCGATCTGCAACGAAAACGCATTACCGGTCTGTCGGAAGACCTGTATTCCATCACCCAGCCGCCCGAACCACGGCCGATGAGCCCCGCGGCCCAGCGGGGATTGGCTGACGCCTTGGAAGCCCGGCAGGCCGGCGAGTGGGATACCGCGCTCGAACGAATTCGGTCCTGGGAGGCTCACATCGACCCGGCTCTCGCCGCCTACGTGCGGGGCAGCATCTGGATGGAGGCCGGCGATCCACCAACGGCGATGGTCTTCTTTCGGCACGCGGCCGACCTGGCGACCGACAATCCGCATTATGCATCGCTCTATCTGCACACACTGCACGCCGTGCATCCTCGGCAGGCCAACGAACGGGCTGAGGCGATTCTCTTGCAACAGCCCCCGGCCGCCCCCAGCCTGATTGTCAAGGCGGCGGAGATTCGCTTGCTTTCGACCCGCGAGTTGCCCGACGTCGACGCCCGCCCGATTGTGCAGGATTTGATCGATCGACTGGTGCCGATTGTGAACTCGTCAAACGGCTCGGGTGGTGCTGAGGGTTCGATCGATGCGATGGGGCTGGCCTTGGTCGCATTGTGCTACGATCGATTGGGCGACGTCTCGGCTTCGTTGACCTACTACAACCGGGGCATTGCCGCGACCCCTCGCAACGACGCACTGTTGGTGGCGCGGGGCATTCTTCGCTACGGACGCGAGCCCGAAGCCCTGAGCGACTTTGAAGCCGCGATCCGGTTGAATACCCCGCTGGTCTGGCCCTTCTTCTTTCTGGCCCATCGGTCGTTGATCGACAACCGGTTTGAAGAATGTCTCCGCTCGGCCACGCGCGGCGTGGAACGGCCCGCCTCGGACTCAGTGCGAGCCAATCTGTTCGAGTGGATGGCCATTTCGATGAGCGAGTTGGGCTTTCCCTCCAGTGCGGTTCGCAAGGCCTTTGAAGAGGCCCTGCGATTGGACCCCGAGAACGATCGGATTCGGGCCAACTTTGATGCCTACGAGCTGGCGGCCGCCTCGCCCAGCAGCCAGCCGGCGTGGCAAAAGGCCCCGCACACCCTGGTGCAGGGTCTGGGTCATGCTCAGTATCGCCTGCTTTTAGCGGCTTAAAGCCCCCAAGGATCGCCGCGTGGGCAGCCCACATCGCGGTCGATGCGACACGGCGACGGCGAGGGGGCAGCGGAGCCAGGCTTGACCCCTCGGTGGGTGCCGCCGGGGTGTGCTTTTGTCTTGAGGGCGGCAGCGGGTATGGTGAGTGGGGCCGGCACAACGCGCGAAGACCGGCGGGCGGACGGAACACAAGGAACCAGCATTTATGGCGGGCGGGCATTCGCAACATGGGGCCTATCGGTCGTTGGGCTGGCCCATCGGCCTGGGCGTGTCCTTGCTGGTGCTGCTGGCACTGCTGATTGCGTTCTGGCTGATTTTTCCGTTCGTGACGGGCTCGCCCGCCCTGTACTGGACGCTGCTGATCATCGGCTTGCTGTTCTTGGTGCTGGTGGTGGTCGGGGTCTCGTTGTACCTGGCGCTGACGGTCAAGGCCGTGCGGCTGACCCAACGGCAAAGCAACTTCATCGACAGCGTGACGCACGAGCTGAAAAGCCCCATCGCCTCGCTCAAGCTCTATCTGCAAACGCTGTCGCGGCACGATGTGGGCCCCGAGCGGCGGACCGACTTCTATCGCTTCATGCTCAAGGATATCGAGCGGCTCGACCGGCTGATCACGCAACTGCTGGCCGCCGCCCAGTTGGAACGCGGTGCCACCGCCGAGGAACTGGAACTCGTGGCGGTGCCCGAGATCCTGAACGAATGCGTCGAGGCCGCCCGACGCCAATACGACCTGCCCGACGACGCGATCCGCCTGGTCTTCGAAGACGCCGTCGTCCGCGCCCGACGGGTGGACATCGGGGTGATTTTTCGCAACCTCATCGACAACGCCATCAAGTACTGTGGCGATCCGCCCGAGGTAGCCATCGAGTGTCGTAAGCGGGGCGAATGGGCGATTGTCCGCATCAGCGACAATGGGCCAGGCATCGAGCCGGCAAATCGCCGCAAGGTGTTTGGCCGCTTCGTCCGCCTGGGGCAGGAGCTGGAACGCGACAAGCCCGGCACGGGCCTGGGACTGTACATTGTGCGAACGCTCGTCATGCAGCTCCGCGGACGCATCAGCGTGCGAAACCGCGTGCTGGGCAACGGGTGCGTGTTTGAAGTCATGTTGCGGATTCATCATCCGCCCAACAAGCCGGCCAATCCGCGCATTTTGGGCGAACCCACCGGGGCCGAGACAACGTAAACCTGCCCAGAGCCGCACCGGCCTGGGTGGATCGAACGGGGCCGCCGGAAGCCAGTGTCGGGCCGGGAGTCGTGGAGGGGGGGCAGGCGTGACCAGCGAAAATCCAACGTGCCCGTGGGGGCCCGCGGAGTTCGAACTCCTGCTGAATCACCAATTCTGGTGCTTTGGCCGCGATGTGAAGTGCCCCGCCGGCAACCTGCTGCTGGAGTGCGGCTTCCTCCGCCAGCCGCCACCCCGGAGCGATTGGTTCAGCGCTTACACCCGCCAGTGGCCGGATCGCCGGTTGCTGCTGCGAGGCTTTGGGCTGTTCTATGGCGACGATCGCCTGGGCGGGCTGTTGCTGAAGCGGTCCAGCGGTCGGGTGTTTCTGACTCTCAAGCCGCGGCTGGCTCGGGTTCCCTGGCAGGTGGCCCAGCTTCCGCCGCACCACCAACCCACCTCGGAGGCCGACCAACGGCGAGCCCGGGCGTTGTTTCTCGCCGTGGCCCAGTGGATGCTCGACTACGAGGACTTCGTCACCCAGCGGTGTGGCGACGACTATCGCCCAGGCAGCTTGCAGGAGTGGAACCAGGCCACGCTGACCGCCGAGCAGCTTTGCGACGGCTGGCGTCGCGCCCGCGACGGCTGGCCCGAGGGCACGGCCGGTCCGTTGTCGCATTCCGTGGACGCCTCATCGCCCCTTTTGAACCCGCACCATCAGGCCAGAGCGGTGGCCAGTTCGAAACCTGTCCCGCGAGTCAACGACTAAGCCTCGGCGTGCGGGACGTTGAATGAAATTCGCGGCACCGAGACTCGTCGAAGTGTCACGCGGGGATCGGTCGGCATTCGGGAACGTGTCAGCTCACGCCGAGGCGCGGAGGGAGAACACGGGATATGACTTATCGCACTGGTGGCTTGTCCACCAGTGTGGTAACCGTTCACGCCCCGGGCAGCCGCGAGGGTGGGGGATGGCCGGAAAAATGGCTGGCAAGGGCGTTGGTCACGTAAGCGAAGATGTTGCGGCCTTGCTGGCGGCAGGTTTCGATGATGCTGAGCATCGTCAGCCCAGGGTTCTTGCCAAACATCCACGGCTCCATCAACTCCATCAGCCCTCGGGCGTTAGCCCGGGGTTCTTCCCAAACATCCACCCCATAGCGACTCGTCA
>JBJHDE010000374.1:0-5866 GCA_050486385.1 Planctomycetales bacterium
CCTTGTAAGGATCGCGATCACGTCGCCACGGCAGGTCGCGTTGATGTTCGGCGTACCAACGCAGAATTTTTCGGCGAACCGCCCGCCGCCACGCCGCCCCCGGCAGATAGGCCGCCAGTTCCTCGGAAAGCCCCTCAACGCTCACGGGTGCCGGTTCCTTTCAAGATTCACGAGCTAAGGATCGCCACGGTCCGCTCACCCTGACGCGTGCTGTTGTAGGCGATCCGGCCCAGATCGTCAGTGCCCTCGAGCCCCCTGCCCCCCGCTTTGCGTTCGCGGCCCCGTCGCAATCCTCCAGCATCACGAACCATTGCCCTGCCAGACAGGTGTCGCATACTGGGTGGCAATTGGGTGTATTCTGGGTGTATTTTGGGTGCCATGCCCACATCGCGAAGCAGGGTGGGCATGAGACGTGAGAATCCGTCCGCCGTCGTTTCAACTTGGCTTCAATCGACGCAGCTCCAAGAGGCCCAGGTCAAGTGCCAGCGACTGTTGTGAAACGACCCAGACTCGGCTCCCTGAACGGCGGCAGGCTCAGCGACCCCATGCCCACCCTGCTTCGCGATGTGGGCATGGCATCTGGGCAAGGCGAGTCAGGCAACCCATGAGTCAGCTTTGCCCAGAAAGCGAATCACGAGACGAGAGGCGTTCAACGAAACGATAAACCATCAGAAGCAGGACGAACGCAACAATGCTAGTCGCGGCTACTAAACTGAAAAATGCAATCGCT
Organism: Planctomycetales bacterium; assembly: GCA_050486385.1. GTDB lineage: Bacteria > Planctomycetota > Planctomycetia > Pirellulales > Pb10988 > JBJHDE01. Next base: position 731 of record JBJHDE010000374.1, read on the forward strand.
AGCGAATAAAACATCCACAGTATCGCGGCAAGGACAAGAAAACAAAATGCATCAACAATCGAAAACTGGATCGCCTGAACATGGCGTTTTAGACCGCAATACATCACAGCGGCAACCGCCACAAGAAAAGCGCAGTTGAGACCAAGGAAAGCCCAATAAATCTCCCACCGGAACGTCTCCTCGCCACCGTCGTGACGAACAGTGACCCGCGTCATTTCCTCGTCACCCTCGTGAATCACAGGGAGCCGCGGCATGTCAAGCCGCTCTGGCGAGATTCGAGTCCATCGAATCCATTCGAAGGGGAAACCAGTCGAATACTCCGCGACGTAGGACAGGTCAACCAGGTAGGATCTGTTGCGATCCAGTTGAAGTACATATTGAATACCAGCTATTCCCGACGGAATGCAAACAACGTTAGCAAGCCCATACGAGATTGCGACAAGATAGATGCAATAGATCAGCAACTTCCGCTTCATCCAACTCTTCACTTTCAGATCCCTGGGTTATTGCAACGCTTCCTAGACCTTCGAATTAAAACCGTTGGCCCAAGTGGGTTGATCCAGGGCGATATCAAATAGATCTCGAACCCGTGCAGCAACCCTCATGCCGTGGCCCCAACTCCAATACCCAACTGGATTCTCCGTGCTCGCCTCCACGCGACATGCCTGAAACTGAAAGGCCAATTCCCACTTGACTTGCAAACCGGGCCCCCATGCCCACCCTGTCGGTTCTCGCGCTGTCGGATTGGACTGGAACTTACAACTTAAATATCGGCAGCGGAAATGGAATTCCATCTCCAGGCGGAGACTGCAAGGAATCAAGCAATGTACTCGAGATCTCGCTCAGCGGACACGTGAAAATTGACGGTTTGATATGCACATATCGCCCAGTAGCCATCATCAAATCGTACAGCAAGCCCAGTCGAGAAGTCGTTGGCTGCAATACAACTCCCGCTGACGTAGCCGTGGCAATTCTTCCCTCCAGATCGAGTAGCTTGGGAATGGCTCGGGAATATGCCCGCAACAAGCGTTCAACGATCGGGCTTCGAATAGTCCGATCATCTCCGGGATAAAACTCCTTTTGATATGCTCTCGTCAGCCGGACTGTGTCGCCAAGCAGCGCAACACAAACCCATAGATGCTCCATACCGTCGATCAGCCACTCAAGAAACCCGCATCGGTCTTCTTCTATGAATCTATAAATCTCAGGACCCTCCAAGAACCAGTGGAGCTGCCAGAGACATTCTGAACCCGTCCATCGATCAATTGGCGAAAACCCGGCCGCGGAAGCCCTATAGCCATCAATGATTTTTGCGAAACTAGAAATCAGAATAGGACTGCTGTCATCCAGTACACATTTCCGATGACAGCGAATGGTCCAGTCTCGATTCCTCCACGACGTTGTTATCACATCCCGGTAAGCCGCTTCAGTCGAAGCGAGGTCGCCGTAGAACACCCCTGGCCAATCAAACCCTGTATCCATATCCTTGGATCTCCAACGAGTGCGTTTCTGACCTTTTCGCTGAAATCGGTGCCCTACGGCATGAGTGCCATTCGCTCAGTGGATGCCCACCCTGCGGGGTAGAATCAGGGTGTGCAAGTTCATTGTTTGGGGAAGTCATGCGTGGTAAGGATCTCGCACTCAGGCAGTAAGCGACTCAGCTTCTGAATTCCCTTTTCGCTCACTCGGGTATTATTGAGGTCGAGCAACTTCAACTCGGTACAACGGCTTAAGGTCTCGATGATCGAGTCATCGACGGAAGAGTTCCCGAGCGAAAGGGACTGCAACTGCCGAAGCTCGGGAAGCCAGCTCAGGTCATGGGAGTCTAGTTCTGGAACTCCCCAGAAACCCAGCGCCCGCAAATTGCTACAATGACGGAGGTGAGTGATCTCAGCGGCTGGCAACGAAACCAAATTGAGATCAAGCCACTCAAGTGACTTGATTCTTGAGATGGAACGCAGTCCTTCGCCGGAAATCGGCGCCTCGTTGAGGATCAGCTTCGTCAGGGAGACTCGAGAGAACGAAGCAAAGCAGGAACCATCCAATCCGGTTTCGGCGAGGCGGAGTGTCTTGAGCTTGGGCAATCTCGCCAACAGGCGGACCCCAGCGTCGGTGACCTCTGTTTCCGTCAAGTTGATTGTCTCAAGTGTCCCAATCTGGCTGAGTGGCTCCAAGTGGTCGTCCACCACCCGATGATTCCTTGCAAGAGAGACCTGCTTCAGACCTTGAACCCCTTGCAGCATCCGGATATGTCGTGGCTGAAGATCATGATTGCAAAAGCCACTTGTCAGGTTAATCTCGTCGATGCGTCCTAACGAGCCCAGGTCTTCAATGCGATCCAGATCGGCATTCGATGAGAATTTGACAACCCTCCAATCGTACTTCTGCCAATCGGTAAGCTGGATTCTGTACGATCCAAAAAGCGGCTGCAACTCCTGCCCGTCAGCAACGGAATCGACCATAAAACCGACCAACAGAGCCAACACCAAGCAAGTCGCCCGCATTTCGATCACCGTTCTCTCTATTCGAACCCGAAACAATACGACCGCTCTCCAGGGCGTCGTGCGGAGGGCCTTTCGTGTCGCCCCAGGAAGCCCCCCCCCATCTCGCGAGAATACCACAAGCGCGTGGGGTTAGGAACAAGGAACGCCGGGTGCTAATACGGGCGGTCGTATTGCAACGTGGACCCCATGCCCACCCTGCTTCGCGATGTGGGCATGGCACCCGGGGCATGCCACCCAGCGATTGGGCCGAAGCTTAGGAAGACCATCTCCGGCGGTTGGGTCGAGTGCGGCCATGGTGGTTGCTGGCGGGTGGCTTGCGGCTACTCGTCCTCGGTTTCATCGTCGTGGGTGTCGCTGTAGAGGGCGACGGTGTCGAGCACGGGCTTGAGGCCGATGGGATCGCTAGGATCGAGCGTCAGCAGGCGGCGGAGGATGCTGGCGGCCTTGCGGGGTTTGCGCTGTTCGAGCAGGCATTCGGCATAGCCCTGGCCCGACTCGAAGAACGCGGCGTTGTCGGGGTGTTCCGCGGGCCAGGGGCCGGCCAGTCCGCTGGCCAAAATGGCATCGTCGCCCAGTTTGAAACCGTAGCCATAGTGCCCCGCGGCCAGCGGCACGTCGCCCGCGGCCACCGCGAGTTCGCCCAGCAGCTTGTGGGCCTCGATGAAGGCCTGACATTCATTCAGCAACCAACGCAGCTCGTCCATGGCCACGTCGGCCTCGTCGGCGGCCAGCATGGCGTAGACTTCCTCCAAGTCCTCGCGTCGCACGTCCACGCACTTGGGATGGACCAACACGCCTCCACGTTCGGGCGGCGGCAGGCGGCGGGCCCCCACGGCCGAACGATTGGCCGGACCACGACGATGGCTCTTCTTGCGGGCGCTCAACGCGGCGACTCTCTCGGGCATGCGGGTCCACACTCAGACGAGCGCCGAGTGTACGCGGTGGGGCCGATTTCAGCGAGTGCGACCGCCCGAGCGGGGGTAGTGCTCGGCCAGGGCGGCCACTTCCTCGGCGCTTAAGGCCGAGTCGAAGATGGCCACCGTGGCGATCAGGCCCTCCCAGGGCCGGCCGGAATCGACCTCGTTGCCCAGCACCAAGGTGTAGTCGTCCCAATTCGACAGGTCGCCGTGAATCTGGTCGGTGATGGTCTCGTGCAGCAGCCCGTCGCGGTACACCCGCAGCTCGCCGGGTCGGTAGCTGACCACCACATGCTGCCAGGTCGTGTCGAGTTGGCCGACGGTCAACTGGGGCCGGGTGCCGTTGTTGTCGGTCTTGGTGGTCCGCAGCCGCACGACCAGGAGTTTGCCATCCTGCCCGAGGGTGAAGTTGCGATTGTTGGTCCCCTGGCTGAGACTCACGATCCGGGCCGGGCCCGATTGTTTGAGATTGGCCGGATGAAACACCGCCAGCACGGTGAACTCGTGGCTGGCTTTGCTTTGCTTGATCCACTGCGGACCGGCATTGGTAAGAATCACCCGGGCCTTATCGCCAGGAAGAATCAGGCCCCGCGACCCGACGCGGGCCCCGCCGGTGAGTTCCATGAACTCCGACGAATCGTCGGTGGCCCACAGGGCCAAGGGTTCGGGGAAGGCCGGCGGCGGCGGTTCGACGTCGGCCGGCGGGGTCGAGGCTTCGGTGAACTGGCCCCAGGCCGTTTCGCCCCATTTCTGCGGATTCCAGCCTTCTGTGGCCACCAGCAGCCCGACACCAATCGTGAGCCCCACGGCGGCCAAGAAGGCCAACACGCCGCCGGTCCCGCGACGTGAGGCCCGTCGCCGTGTGGTGGAGTTCGACGGGGGCGAGACATCGAAGATGGGCGGCATCTCGACCGAGGCCGACGGGCTGGGCCGCGCCATCGGCGGCGTGCGGGCCGGAGCCGGCGGATCGATCTCGGCGAAGGCTTCCTTGGGCAGCGGCCAATCGGGCAACGGCTTGCAGAGCGAGAACACCGCCCGGGCCTGAATCAACGACGGCGAAGGGGTGCGGCCCTCGAGGATGGCGGGCTCAAGATAGGTTGAAAGCGAGTACCGCGCCAGGGCCTGGGCCACGGCGGCGGGAGTCTGGTAGCGGTCGTCGGGGTGATTGGCCAGCATCCGTTGAATGACGGCCTCCAGGCCCGGCGGGGCGTTGCGCAAGAACGCCCGCAAGGGGGCCGGGGGCGGGGCATTCGGTGCCACCCGGGCCTGGATCTTGTCGAGCAGCGTCTTGCCGACGAAGGGCAATTGCCCGGTGAGCAACCGAAACAGCGTGCAGCCCAGGCTGAAGATGTCGCTGCGGCTGTCGACGCGGCCCTGACCGCGGATCTGCTCAGGCGACAGGTAATCGGGCGTGCCCACGATGTTGCCTTCGGCCGTGACGGTCTCCATGGTCGAGGGGCCCAGGTCCGTATCGACAAGGTCTCCCGAGGCAATCCGGGCGGCGTTGCGAGCCACGCTCTTGGCGGTCAGCCGATCGTCGACCACATCGAGGTTGAACCGTGCCAGGCCGAGGTCGAGAATTTTGACAACTCCCGACTGATCGACCAACAGGTTTCCCGGTTTGATATCCCGGTGAACCATCCCGTTCTCATGCGCGTGAGTAAGACCTTCCGCCGCCTGTCGAATGTATTCGGCCGCCTCGACGTATCCCATCA
>JBJHDE010000375.1:0-1153 GCA_050486385.1 Planctomycetales bacterium
TGGGTTGGCACAAGCCTTTTTGATTGGCCGCGACTTCATCGCCGACGATCATGTGGCCCTGGTGCTGGGTGATAACGTCTTCTGGGGGCACGGGCTGGAAGGCATGTTGCAGGCCGCCACCAGTGTCGACACCGGCGGCACGGTGTTCGCCTATCCCGTCCACGACCCCGAGCGGTACGGCGTGGTCGAGTTCGACGCCGCCGGCCGAGCCAAGAGCCTGGAAGAAAAGCCCAAGCACCCCCGCAGCCACTACGCGGTGACTGGCCTGTACTTCTACGACAATCAGGTGGTCGAGATCGCCTCGAACCTCAAGCCCAGCCCCCGTGGCGAGCTTGAAATCACCGACGTCAATCGCGAGTATCTGGAACGCGGCCAGCTCCAGGTGCAGCTGTTCGGACGCGGTTTCGTCTGGCTGGATACCGGCACGCACGAATCCATGATGCAGGCTGCCCAGTTTGTGCAAACCGTCGAACTGCGGCAGGGCCTCAAGGTGTCCTGTCCCGAGGAAGTCGCCTTTCACAAGGGCATGATCGACGCCAACCAACTACTGGTGCTGGCCAATCGTTACAAGAACGAATACGGCCAATACCTGCGACAGGTGGCCACCGAGCACCCGGTCCGCATCCATCGCGCGGCCTGAGGGCAACTCGTCTTGGTCGAGTTGGGGTTTACGGATTACAATGGTTTGAGGTTTGGGCGACGATGCCCGAAATCGTGCGTTGCGAGAGCCGCCGCCGCGGGGCTCGCGCCTCTGGCAGTCCACTTATGGGGATGATGCGAATGTTGCCCAAGGATGGCTCCGCTGCTCACGGCTCCGTTGCTCATGGTGTCGTTCAACGTCCCCACATCGCCCGGCCGACCGCGGAGTCCCGAGGACCGATGACCGTGCTGGATGACGCTCAACTTCATCAGATTGACGAATTGCCGCCCCGCCAACGGGTCGAAATGCTGCAGCGCGTGCTGGGTCGCGAGGCCTGCCGCACCCTGGGCATTTATCATGTGCCCGAGGACTTTGTGCTGAGTGTGGTGATCCCCGTCTACAACGAACGGGCCACCATCGAAGCGGTGCTCGAACGGGTGCAAGAGGTGCCGATCCGCAAGGAGATCGTCATCGTCGACGACGCCAGCACCGATGGCACCCGCGAGTGGCTGG
>JBJHDE010000375.1:1163-5857 GCA_050486385.1 Planctomycetales bacterium
AACATCACCGACGACAGCATTCGGGTGTTCTATCAGCCGTACAACCAAGGCAAGGGCGCGGCGCTGCGTCGGGGATTCATCGAGAGCCGCGGCCATGCCGTGATCATTCAAGACGCCGACCTCGAGTACGACCCCGGCGAGTACCTCAAGCTGTTGCAGCCCATTATCGAAGGGCAAGCCGATGTCGTCTTCGGCAGCCGCTTCACGGGCGAGACGCACCGCGTGCTGTACTACTGGCACTCGGTGGCCAATCATGTGCTCACCAGCCTGAGCAACGCCTTCACGAATTTGAATCTCACCGACATGGAGAGCTGCTACAAGGTCTTCCGTGGAGACATCATTCGCAAGCTGGCGCCCGACTTGCAAGAGCAGCGCTTCGGCATCGAGCCCGAGTTGACCGCCCGGGTGGCCCGCGTGCCGAATGTTCGCATTTATGAACGGCCCATCACCTACCAGGGCCGGACCTACGAGCAAGGCAAGAAGATTGGCTGGAGGGACGGCATCCGGGCGCTGTACGCGATTCTCAAGTACAGTATGTAACTGGATTGGCGTGCCACGGCGAGAGTGTCAATCGTCTGAACTCTCGCCCCAGCGTCCCAAACGCTGCAACAACAGCAACTCGACGCAGGCGATGGCCAGCGCCGCCAGCCCGACCCAGAACACGGCGTCGTGCGGCGGCTCGTCCAGCAACCGCAGTCGCCGTTGCATGAGCATCCACCAGCACACCAGCGTGCTGTTGACCAGCACGCTGACAACCGCCAACCCGTAGGCGTCGCGACGCTGCGGCTCCGAGAACAGCAGGCTGGTCAGCGACATCAAGGTGAAGGTCGCGCCACACACCGCCAGCGCCAAGGCCCAACGCGCCAGCAACTCGGCCAGATCGAACCCGCGGCTTTCGGGCTGAGTCGCCAGCAGCAGGTCCAAGGGCATCGGGCGTTCCTCTCACAAGGGCGCAAGCTGGAGCTTCTGGCGGGCCTCGTCCAAAATCTCGGCCGTCTTACTGGCCCCACAGCGGCTGACGCCCAACGCCCGAACTTCCAGCAGGCGATCCAAAGTCCGGACGCCGCCGGCGGCCTTGACCTGCACGTTGGCCGGCGAGTGCGCCCGCATGAGTTTCAGGTCCTCATCGGTAGCCCCACCGGTGCCATAACCGGTGCTGGTCTTGACCCAGTCGGCCGCCAGTTCGCCACAGATCTCGCACAGCCGCCGCTTCTGGTCGTCGTTGAGATAACAATTCTCGAAGATGACCTTCACTTGCTGGCCGGCCGCTTGCGTGGGTTCGATCACGGCTTGGATGTCGCGGCGGACGTAATCCCAATCGCCGCTGAGCACCTTCGAGATGTTCACGACCATGTCCAGCTCTTGCCCGCCATCGGCCAGGGCCTGCATAGTCTCGGCCACCTTGACACCGGTGGTGTGCCCGCCGTGCGGAAAGCCAATGGTCGTGCTGGTGCGAACCGACGACCCGGCCAGGATCTCGGCACTTCGCTTGAGGGCGTAAGGCAAGATGCACACGCTGGCCACATCGTACTTGACCGCCAGATGACAGCCGGCTTCCAGCTCGTCCCAGGTGAACGTGGGATTCAGCAGCGAATGATCAATCATCTTCGCCAGATCGGTGTAGCTCACATCCAAGCTCACTGCTGCATCTCCAGGGTGCGGGCGCGGGCCATGGCGTCTTCGGCTTCGGGGATTTTACCAGCCCGCTGATAGGTCACGCTCAGCGCGGTGTAGCTGAAGGCATCGTTCGGCTCCAACTCGGTGACCTTCAAGGCGTGAGCCACCGCCTCGTCGTGTCGGCCCAACGTGGTCAGGTGCTTGGCCAAGGCCGAATGAGCCAGCGAGTAGCCGGGCTCCTGCTCAACCAATTCCTTGAGCAACGCGACGGCCTCCTCGACTTTGCCGGCCTCCTTGAGGGCGTCGGCCTGATTGTAAATCTCCACGGGAGTGGGCATCTGGGACCCTCCGTCGGGGCTGGACGACACGAGATAACGATCAAACCTATCGTAATGAGTTTGGTGGGTAAGGCCAGGGGTGCCGCCTGGACGAATTGCGCGGCTTCCCCAGCCCACAGCGATTGATCGCCCAGCCCGCCGCCGCCTGCCAATCCACCAACCCAACCAACAGGCACAGGCTCACCGGGCCGATCGAACTTCCATCGCGGGGCGGGCGGCTTGTCCCTGCGAATCGCCGGGCCCGATGCCGATACCGAACAGGACGGACTTAGCAAAACCGCACCGCCGGCCCAGCCCTCATGCTGGGGCGGTCGGCGACCGACCTGCCTTCTTGACGTGACACCATGATTGGTCGAGGCCCCCAACACCGCGGGCCCGCCCCCCGGGCTGGCCTCGCCCCGCGTGTCTTTCGCCTGCTCCCGCAAACCTGGCGCGTGGCCACTCTCTGGCTGGTGGGCGGAATGCTGGGGTTGCTTGCAGGGCCGGCAACGGCCCAACAACCGCGAGTCGGCGATTGGATCGTGGCCCAGCCCGAAGTGTTTGGCCCCGCCCCGGTCCCTCGGCCACCCCGCCCGCAACCCGGCACCGAGCCCAGGCCCTTTGAGTTGCCCCGCTTCGACTCGGACCGGATCCCCTTCACCGAAGAACTGCCCAGCGACACCCAACGGCCCTCGCCGTGGCCACCCGCAGACGCCCACGAGTTGCCGCACCCCCAGGATCCGCCGCCCGCCCCGAGCCTGGTTGAGTCCGACGTGCTCTGGCCAGCCGAAGCCATCGACCCCACCGGGCAGCCCACCGCAGCCGATCTCGAATGCCGTCACCCATCCCACAGGCGCCGCCGGTTCTGGGACCCGGATGATCGCTCGGCCCTTGTGCCGCTGCGGGTGCCGCTCGATCCGTTCGGCTGGTTCGATTCCGTTACGATGCCCACCCGCTTGACGCCCGAGCCCGAGATTCCCCTGGGTGCGGTCCGTCTGAATCCTGTGCCAGCCCCCAGGCACGAGATTCCCGGCCTGCCGACGGAACCGCAGCCCACGCCCAGCGGGCCGGCGATCGTTGCACGTCCGCCCTCGGGACCGATACCGCTGGCCCCGGAAGTGGGTCGGATCCTCTGGCGGCCCTATGGGGGTTATGACTCGCCCAACGGCATTGGCTACCGCGAAGGCTTCTACAGCGTGGGCAGCTTCCAGGCCCTGTTTAACGAGTTCAACGACGCCGCGTTCTTCACCGACGCCCGACTGCTGGTCGACGATCTCGGCCGCCTGGGGGCGAATGCGGGCGTGGGGCTTCGTAAGCGGGTCACCGACCACGGCGGGGTGTTCGGTGTGAATGTGTTCTTCGACCACCTGGAAACCGCGCATCGCTCGGCCAGCCAGATTGGCTTGGGTGTGGAGTACCTGGGCCCGCGGTTCGATTTGCGGTTCAATTATTATCAACCCCAGGGCGATACGATCCGGCTCATCCAGCGGAGCCCCCTGGAACTGGTGAACAACGCCCTGGAGTACGACGACTTTCAACAAGTCGCCATGCAAGGGGCCGACTTCGAAATCGCCTGGGCCCTGCCCTGGATGAATCGCGGGCGTCCGCGGGCGGCCGTGGGGATGTATCACTTTCAGGGCGCCGAACTGGTGCCCGACTTCACGGGCGTCAAGGCGCGTGTCGAGATGCAGGTCACGCAGAATCTGCATTTGAATGTGCTGGGCCACTACGACGAGGTGTTCCGTGGCGGCGTGGTGGGCATGGCGGTTTGGACGCTGCCGGGTCACCGCGGCTGGCGGCACAATCCCCCGGTGACCTGCTATCGCGACCGCCTGGCCGATCCCGTCGACCGCCTGAAGAAGGTGGTCGTCGTGGAAGAGACCGTGCGTCGGGCCGTGGTTGGACCCGGTGGGATTGTGAATGTGTTTTTCGTGGACGAAGCGGGCGGCGGCGATGGTTCGCCCACCAATCCCATGACGGTGTCCGCCGCCCAGGCCGATCCGCGCTACGGGGCCGGCGACATTTTGGTGCCGCTGGATCGGACCGGCCCGATCACCGATCAGGTCACACTCAACGCCTTGGCCCAGCAGGTCCGCGGACCGGGCGACAACGGCAGCGTCGCCCTCAACTTCCAAGAAGGCTCCATCACCTTCACAAATCTGGGCGGCCGCCCCACGCTGACCAATCCCGTGATCCTCAACGATGCCAGCGTGCTGGAAGGGTTCACCATCCTGGGCAGTCCCGCGGCGGGCGTGATTGGCAACGGCGTCAACGGCGGCACCATCAACGATCTGATCATCAGCAACTCCGCGGGCTCGGGCATCGCGCTGACCAATACCTCGGGCGACTTTGGTATTTTCAACACGACGATCACCAACGCCGGTGGGTCAGGCATCAACTGGACCAATCACAACGGCAACCTGGCGGTCGGCAATATCAGCATCGATACGCCCGCCCAGAACGGCATCCTGGCCACGGGCATCGCCGGATCGGCGACATTCAGTGGCATCACAATCGACGCCGCCGGCGTGCATGGGGTGGAACTGGCCGGCATCAGTGGTTCCGCCAATCTCGACACGCTGGCGATCAGCAACTCGGCCGCATCGGGCCTGATCGTCCGCAACTCGCCCGGCGACGTGACCGTCAACGGCGCGACCATCACGCAAAGCGGCGGCCACGGGGCGGCGATTCTGGCCAATACCGGCACCGTGACGCTGGCCAACTCGGTGATCGACGGTACCTTGCTGGACGGTGTGGACG
>JBJHDE010000376.1:0-1784 GCA_050486385.1 Planctomycetales bacterium
CATCTCCAACCCCCCGAAGCTTATCGACATGGGGGCGCTCGCCGAGGAAGCGGTGCGGCAGGTGGGGGGGCGCATCGCCGAGAAGAAGATTCGCGTCGTGATCGCCCCCGATCTCCCGACGGTTCTGGCCGACGCGCCGCGTATCTTCGAAGTGCTGCAGAACCTTATCCCACGATTGAAGATCGCGTGGTGATTTACGCCAACGCCACCGTATTGGGCGGGCACACGGTGATTGGTCACGACGCGGTGATTGGCTCAAGCGTGTGGATCACCAAGAGCGTCGAGCCGCATTCGACCGTGGTGCTGGAGAAGCCCCGCTTGCGGATTCGCGGCGAACGCCCCGAGACCGAAGAGACCATCCTCGACTGGCAGATTTGATCGTCCCCCGCGTTTCCCCAGAGAGGCACACACCACGATGCTTGCAACCTTGTTCGAGTTCGGCCTGATGCTGGCCGCCGACGACAGCGAACCCGAATACATTCTGCCCTACGCTTTTTTCGTGGTGCTCAGCGGATTGGTCATTTATGTGATTTGCAAAAAGAGCGGCCGACTGCCGGGTGACCTGACCACCCAGATCGAGAACAACTGACTCGACTTTCAACGGGCCGCCACTTCATAAGAGTTTCACGGCATTCGTGGGGTTTCAGGGCTTCCGTTGCGGGGATTCATTTCGCACAGTGCAACCTGCGATCTGACCCATCGCCCGCATTGAGTGCCGTTGCCGACCTGCCGGGAGCCGGTCGGAGGCCTGCTTCCCACCCGAGCGCCTGGGAAGTTTGGTCGGCGCCGCGGGCGGGACTCTCCACCGAGGTTGCCACCGTGTGCCCATCGCTTGAGGCCCATCGCCGGGCCTTCACGCTGATCGAGTTGTTGGTTGTCATCACCATTATTGGCATTCTGGTCGCTTTACTGCTGCCAGCGGTCAACAGCGTCCGCGAGACCGCGCGTCGCGTGCAGTGTGCCAATCAAGTGCGGCAGATGGCGATTGCCTTTCACAATTACCATGCCTTGCGGAGTTACCTGCCGCCAGGCGGCATCAACGATCCCTCCGGCGGCCTGTGCTGCCGAGGTCGTGACAACCGCCGCGACGAGTGGGCCTGGCCCTACCACATTCTGCCTGAAATCGAACAGCAAGTCGTCTACGACCTGGACGACCATCGCGATGTGTACGCGGCGGTGATCCCGATTTACGATTGCCCCTCGCGGCGGGCGCCCACCCGGTATGGCAAAACCTCGCGGACCGACTACGCCGGCAACGCCGGGGCCAATAACAACAACGGCCGCAACGGCGTGGTGCGGCGGAATGATGAAGCCAAGCTGCGGTTGGAATGGATCAAGGATGGGGCCTCCAACACCTTGATGCTGGGCGAGAAGAACCTCGACGTGCAGAGCCTGGGCATGGAGAACGGCACCTGCTGCGACGATAACGAACCACCCACCAATCCCGGTTGGGAGACCGACATCTATCGTCTGGGCAATGGCATCCCGCGGCCCGACCGCGAGCGGGGCCTGGGGGAACGCAGTGGCTTTCAAGATCGATTCGGCTCGTCCCACAAGGGCGGCTTCAACGGAGCCCTGGCCGATGCCTCGCTGCGGTTCATTACTTACGAAGTCGACGCCGAGGTGTTCCGTCACTTCACACGGATCAACAGCGGCGAGACGATCGACCTGAACCAGCTTTCAAACTGATACCCCAGCACGAGCCCCGCCGATGCCTCGGAAATTTCTGCACGCCGGCCTTTTGTTGGGCCTGCTGAGCTTGCCCGCCTGTGACCCAGCCGTGC
>JBJHDE010000376.1:1794-5850 GCA_050486385.1 Planctomycetales bacterium
CCCGAACCCGGTCCGCTGACCGAGAGCGAACGCGAGGAGGTCCAACGAGAACTCGACGCCACCGATGCCCATGAGCAGGCCGAAAGCGTCGAGTGAGAGGAATCGTTATCAATGGGCGGTTGGCGTTATCCCAGCGGCTCGACGGTCCGTTCGGCCAGAAACTCCGGCCGTGGCGGGCGTCCGCCGAACGGCTCGACCACGGCGTTCTCGACACTGTTGAACACCACGAACAGGTTGACCCGCGGCCAGGGGCTGAGATTGCCCACCGAGCCGTGCATCGTGTTGCAATCAAACAGCACGGCCGATCCCGGCGGGCCCTTGGGCGCGACGATGCCGCCGTCTTCCACAAGCTGCTCCAGGGCCTCGCGATCCGGCACCCCGTACTGCTGCTTCTTGAGCGACTGCTGATAGTGGTTCTCGGGCGTCGCGCCCACGCAGCGAACATAGGTGCGATGCGAGCCGGGAATCACCATCAAGGGGCCGTTGAATTCGGTATTCTCCGAGAGGCTCAGCGAGAGGCTGATCGCCCGCATCCGCGGCATGCCGTCTTCGATGTGCCAGGTTTCGAAGTCGGAGTGCCAGAAGAACTCCTTGCCGTTGAGGGCGGGCTTGAAGTTGATCCGCGACTGATGCACGTACACGTCGCTGCCCAGCAGTTGTCGGATTGGCCCCACCAGCCGTTCATCGCGACACAGCCGGGCGAACAATTCATTCTCGCGATGAATACGAAAAATCGAACGCACGACCGTATCGTCGCCGGGTTCGGTAATCACCCCAGGGCCCGGTCGCGCCGCCGCGGCCAGTCGGTTGGCCTCGGCCAGGGCGCCCTGAGCCTCCTCGGGGGTGAGCAATTGCTCGCGGGCCAGAAAGCCGTTGGCTTCAAAACTGGCCCGGGCGACTTCGTCGAGTGGGCCCTCGGGGTGGCCCGGCCAGCAAACGGGATCCACCCGCGGGGCGGCTTCCCAGGTGGTACCAACGCGTGAGACGTAGGGATCGGCCAAATGAATCATCGGGGGGCGAGCCTCCTGAATGGTCGTGTGGTTCTGGTGAGTCGGTCAGCTTGCGGCGGCGGGATAGGCCCCGTCGGCATCGTGGACCTCGTTGCCGACCAGTGGGGGATTGAACACGCAGACCATCCGCAACTGCGTGGTGGCGACCAGCACATGCTGATCGTGCTGGTCCAAGGCGTACACGGTGCCGGGCTCAATCGGGATGACTTCGCCGGTGGCCACCACGGTCAGCGTGCCGGTGCCCTCAATGCAGTACACGGCTTCGAGATGGTTCTTGTAACACATCTCGGTCGTGGTGCCGGCGTGCAAGACGGTGTCGTGCAACGAGAATCCCATGCCGGCGTCACGCAGCAGCAAGCGGCGGCTGGTCCAGTTGGGAGTCGTGATCTCGCGATCGGTCCCAATCACATCCGCAAGACGTTGAATAATCATGGGTGTCGGTCCGCTATGGCTTCCTGCAAAGGTAGGGTAAGGGAATGGGTGGCGGCGATGGCTTGTCCACCCGTGAATCTCAACGGCTGCCCATTCCCACGAACCCGGCACGCGCTGCGGGAGTTCGCGGGAATGGGCAGGAACCGAAGGGCTGCGGGGGTCAACTTCGGCGGATCACTTGGAACTTGAAGTCACCGCGCGTTTGGCCTTGCGAGGCGCTCCGACCACCTTCTTGAGGGCGGCCTTCAGGATCTCCAGGCCTTGGTCCAGGGCCTCGGCTCCAATCGTCAACGGCGGCAGCAACTTGACAACGTTGTCGCTGGCGCCGGCGGTCTCGATGATCAGGCCCTGCTCGAAGCAGGCCCGCGACACGGCCGGGGCGATGGACGTATCTTCAAAGCTCAGGCCCATGATCATGCCACGGCCGCTGACTTCGCCATCGTAGCGTTCGGCCAGGTCCCGCAGAACATCGCGGACCACGCCGGCATCGCGATAGACCTTGTTGGTCAACGTATCGTCGGCCCAGTAGGTCTCCAACGCATTGGTCGCGGTGATGAACGCCGGGTTGTGACCGCGGAAGGTGCCGTTGTGCTCGCCGGGTTTCCAACCATCGAGTTCCGGCTTGAGCAGCACCACCGACAGCGGCAGGCCGTAGCCCGAAAGTGACTTGCTCAGGCAGACGATATCGGGCTTGAGCCCGGCGACTTCAAAACTGAAGAACGGTCCGGTCCGCCCGCAGCCGACCTGGATATCGTCGATGATCAGCAGGGCCCCGCACTGGCGGGCGACGTCGGCCAGCTTCTTCAGCCAATCCACGGTGGCCACGTTGACGCCGCCTTCGGCCTGCACGGTCTCGACGATGAAGGCCGCCGGCGGTTCCACCCCGCTGGACGAATCCAGCATCAGGTGTTGCAGCGAGGCAATCGTGTCGGCATCGCTGCCCAGATAGCCGCAAAAGGGCATGTGGCTGGTGTTGCCCAGCGGCACGCCCGCCGCCGCCCGCTTGGTGGCGTTGCCGGTCAACGACAGCGAACCCAGGGTCATACCATGAAAGGCATTCGTGAAGGCGATCACATGGCTGCGGCCAGTGGCATTGCGGGCGGTCTTGAGCGCGGCCTCGACGGCGTTGGTGCCGGTGGGACCGGGAAACAGTACCTTGTAGTCCAGGCCGCGGGGTTTCAGCAGTCGGCGATCGACCGATTCCAGAAAGGCCCGCTTGGCGGTGGTGTACATATCCAGCGAGTGCGTCACACCATCGCCGGCCAGATACTCAATCAGTCCCTGTTTGAGCGCCGGCGGGTTGTGCCCGTAATTGAGCGACCCAGCCCCCGCAAAAAAGTCGATATAGCGGCGCCCCGCTTCGTCGTATTGGTATTCGCCCGAGGCACGGGTGAACACAACGGGAAAGGATCGGCAATAACTGCGGACTTCGGATTCGAGCTTCAGGAACGGTTCAACGTTCACAGTGTCTCCTCACGGAACTTTGGGGCCTAGGATGAGTCGCCTCTCGGCTTCGTGGCCCTGACTCGGTGGAAAGTCTTCCTCCAGGAAGCCATCGCTCTCGACGAGCGGTACACCGAGGTCATGGGCCAAACGTGTGAATAATTGCCTTGAGGCATGATTCGAGGGCGTCACGTTGGCTTCAACAAATCGAAACGGCGGGTCCGACCCACCGTCGACCAGGTGTCGCAGCATGCGAAGACCCAAACCCTGTCGCCGGGCCTGTTCGGCCACGCCCACTTGCCACACAAACAACGTGTCAGCACGGTGGGGTGGACGCAGTCCGGTCACAAATCCCACAAGCTGCTCGTCGCGAAACGCGACCAGCGAAGTCTCTGCAAAGTGTGTACAGAGAATGAGATAGGCGTAGGGCGAGTTGTTGTCGAGAACCGGCGTGGCTTGCACCAATGCCCACACCCGCTTGGCATCGCTGACCACGGGGTGTCGGAACTCGACGGGCTGGGTCGGTTGATTGCTCAACGACTCGATTGCACGGTCGTCCGCGGCCACGAGACCAGAATGTCATCCTTCTGGCTCGCAAGCAGACGCCGGGCTCTTTCGGGTTCAAAGACGTGTTGTGAGTGTCCCTCGGGGGGTTAGGCTAACGGCATACCGGAAGAGACTCAAGGGGTTTTTTGAGTTTTCTGATCGCCTGCGCGCAGTGCTTGCACAAATATCGCGAGATGCACCACAACCTTCTGGTGGGTTGTCGCATGCCGCCGATCAACCCCACTTCACCCGGGTTTGCATGACAAGGCGGCATGGCTTATGGTCGAAGCGAGCGTTGTGAGGGACACTTGCTCGCGGTTGTGTGGGCTTCAATCTCGTGGGCAAGCACGGTCTCTGCCAGTGCGGGTCCGATTTTTTTGGCTGCGATCACTCGTAAACCCCGATTTTTTTGATCTGGGGGAATTGGCCCTGAGGAATGATTGACGACGACGACCGCTTTCCCACCTGGGGGCTGATTGTGACCGGCGGACTGCTTGCCGCCGTGGCCGCAGTGGGCTTTGTGGCCAATGGTCCCGTGGAGACCGAATCGACGCTGGCACGCATTCAACGGCTCGATACGGTCCGTATCGGTTATGCCAACGAGGCGCCCTACGGCTATCTCGAT
>JBJHDE010000377.1:0-2414 GCA_050486385.1 Planctomycetales bacterium
GACGCCACGGCCGTCACGGGGCTGATCACCACCTACTTCCTCGGCCTCGCCGTCGGCCAGCTGGTCTACGGCCCGATCGCCGACCGCTACGGCCGCAAGCGCGCCCTCGCCATCGGCTACGCGGTGGCGAGGGCGCTGCGGCTGGCCGGTCCGGTGTAGGTGCCTGGCACGGCGGCCTCCAGCGAGATGGGCAGCTCGACGGTGCCTTCAGCGGGCAGCTCCCGCCAGTAGAGCACCACGTCGCGACCAATCACCTCGTAGGCGGCAATCCGCTCGGCGTTGACCAGCTCCTTGAGTTGATCGTGCCGGACCTCCAGGCCACCGGGAATGCCGATGATGGCCATGGGATTGGTGGCCACTTCGTCGGCCGTGTTGGTCAGCTTGACGGCCGCCTCGGTGATTTCGCCTTCGGCCAGCTTGGTGTCGTTGAGTTTCACGCTCAACGCCAGCGTGGTCTCGGGCGAGCTGGCCGGCTGGCGATCGTACAGGGCGATGCTCATGGCAAACGGCATCGGCGAGCCGTCGGTCATCGTCAGCGTGAGGGTGTGCTCGCCAGGAGCCAGCCCTTGGGTGGGATCCGGCAGAGCAATGGCCCCCTGGGTGGCTTCGTCAAAGTTGACGGGCTCGCCCACGGGTTGGCCATTCAGGGTCAGTTGCAGTCGGCCGGGGGCCTTGGGATGGGCCATGGCCTTGGCGTAGGCGACAATCGCCTTGAGTGCGAGCACGGTCGACTGGGTGGAACCGTATCGCCCGCCCTTGCACTGCTCGGTCAGCCAGTCAATCGACTTTTGGCTGTGATCGGCGTAGTCGGGATCGCGGAGCCAGGCCAACGTGGCCAGGGCCGTGGTCTCGATCAGCAGGGCCTCGCCACGGCTGTTGACCACCGTTTGCTCGGCCCCGTCGAGGAAGCCTTCCGCGGTTTGCCGCTGGGCCAAGTCGTCCATCGCGGCGATGGCGGCCTCGCGCTGCCCGGCCAACCACAACACGTTGGCGGCCAGGGCCAGCACGTAAGAATTCTCGTTGCGAATCGAGGCCTGCTCGACCCAGGCGATCTCGCGGTCCAGGTCCTTGGCCCCGCTTTCCAACAGGCACCAGGTGACGTAGCTGTTGACCACGTCGGGTTGAGCGACCCAGGTATGCAAGGCATGCTGAGGAATCTTGAATCCTCCCTCGCCGTCCCGCTGATCAAGCAACCACTTGCGGGTGCGGGCCAGCATCTCGTCGTCGACGTGACGCACCTCGGCCATGTCGGTGAACTGCATCAACCCGTAGGCGGTCAGCGTCAGGTGACCGGGGTCACTCCCAAACCACTCGAAGCCCCCGCTGGCCGACTCGAAGCCGATCAGCCGTTGATAGGCCTTTTCCAGAATCTCGTCGCTGCGGCTCACCAGGGCGGGATCCACGCCGGTGTGGCTCATGAAGTACTGCTGAGCCATCACCAACGGATAGCTGGTGCTGCTGGTCTGCTCGAAGCAGCCGTAGGGCTCGCGGATCAGGCCTTCGAGAGACGCCGTGAGATTGGACATCGGCGTGGGAAACACCGAGACCGTCGCCGTCAGGCTGCCGGGCACGGTGTGCTCGGGGATGGTCAGCTTCCAGGTCTGCTCGCCCTCCGAGGACAGCATTCCGCCACGGCCCAGTTTGACCGGAAAGCCCAGCGGCTTGACGACCAGCGGCCGTGTGACCCGGTCGGCATGGCCGCCACTGTTGGCCGCCAGGATCAACGGATGACTGCCGAACGTGTCACCAATCGGCAGCGTGGCGACCACGCGACTCCGCGCGTCGGGCGCCAAGGCCGCCCAGGGCAAGGCGTGTTGCTGGCCGAAGGCCTCCAGCACGAGTTCGCCTTGAGGCAAGTGGTCGGTCGTGGCGTTGACCAGGGCGATGGGCAGTTGGATCTCGTCGCCCTGGGTGACCTCCAACGGAATCTTGGGTTCCAGGTAGAACGGTTCGACGCTCTCGATCAGTTCGGTGGTCGTGCCCAGGGCGCCACTGGTGTGGAAACCATCGGCATACACGCGAAAGCCCGTGACCGCATCGCTCAGGGCAAAGGTCACTCGCGCGTCACCCGTGTTGACGTTGGTCGTGGTCGCGGCGCTCCAGTACAGCGTTTCGGTGAAATCCGTGCGATCGCTGGGTTGACGATCCTCGCGTACCGGGTGGGCGTATTCGCGGACGTTGATGAACTGTCCCGCCGGCCTGCCGAATGCACGATCTCGCAACACTGCTCTGGCGGCCAAGGCGTCCTGGGCTCGTTCGGCCGCTTCTTCCAAACGTTTGCGCTCACCCGGGCGAGCGTTGTCATCCTGGTCCTGGCGGGGTGCCACGCCGTTTTGCCCTTCGCCCGCCGCTGGGCCGCGAGCCTCCGGCGCGTCGGCTGGGGGCTCATCGGCTCCGGCTCCGGGGTCCAGGGG
>JBJHDE010000377.1:2424-5841 GCA_050486385.1 Planctomycetales bacterium
AACGTCGCTAAGTGGGACCGCCACGGCCTCATCGACCTGAGCGGCGTCGTCGAACTCGACGGCGGCGTTTTCGGCCAACGGTGCCGCCATCGGTAGCGGAATGCCACCACGTTCCAAGGCATCTCCTCCACCTCCGCCGAACGCTTGGCCCGCGCGCCTCAGTTCTGCGCGCGGAACCAGTCGCAAGGCCAAGGCCCGTCGGGCGTCGTCGCCGTGTTCGGCCAAGAAGTCCTCGGTCTTGACCAAAGCGAAACGTCGCCAGCCCTGGGTCCCCAACAACAGATCGACGGCGCGGGGCGCGTCCTCGTTCTCCTCATCCAGGTACACATGGGCGTCGGCCAGCTCGCGGACATCGCTGCCCAGCAGCACCTGCACCGGCAGCCGCGGGGCCTGTTCGCGAGTCTCGACCATCTCCAGCACGCTGTCGTCGGTGACCGTCAACCCCACCTGCGCGGCCACGGGCTTGCCATCGAGGGTCGTCTTGATGATGAGCGCCACTTCGCCACCCGGCACATACCGCGAGCGGTCGGGCGTGATCGAGATCTTCAACCCCTGGGGCGGTTGGCGAAAGACCAGCCGCTCGGCCACGGGCTGTTGATCGGCCGTCCACACCGTGGCGACCAGCACACCCTGGGCGGCATCGCCTTCAATGGGAATCGGCACCTGCTTGGTCTCGCCCGCGGCGAGCTGGACCATGGCCCGACCCAGTTCCCGCTCGCGGCGGGTCACGCTGACCAACAGCTCTTGAGCCGTGCTGCTGCCCAGGCTCAGCACCAGCGGTTCGTCGGGGTTGGCCACATCCTGGGCGGCCCCCAGCACCACGCCCTGGGCCTTGATCTCGGGCAGATCATAAGTGGTGGAAATGCCCGCCGGCTCGCGAATCGCCAACCGGTAGCTCCGGCCCGCCTCGGGCGTCAGCAGCAGGCGGCCGCGGCCTTCGTGTTCGCTGCGGAACTCGGCCACGGTTTGGTCTTGGTCGTCCAATACCACGCCGGCCAGATCGGCCGGTTTGCCAAACGGCGTGCGGGCCTCGAAGTACACCCGGGTGGGCAAGCCCGCGACCAGGTCCCCGCCCTCGGGATAGAGGTTCAAGTCCACCGTTTGCAGCAGAATGGGGATGGTCTTGCTGGCGGTCTCGACCACGCCGCCATCGCGAATGACCCAGGCCAGCGTGCCTTCGCCCCGGGCGATTTCATCCGGCAGGGGGAATCGCACCGAGGCCCCACCGGCGGTGTCGAGCGTCGTCTCGCCGCGGAACACCTCCTGGCCATCGACCCGGGCGATGACCTCGACCGGGGCGTCCGCGGGAGCGCCGCCTTCGGCCCGCTCAACGCTGACGGTGGCCACGACCTGATCGCCGGGGCCGTAGCCATCGCGGAGGAACTCAATCTGGCTTTTGAGCCGCGGAGCGCGGTAGTTGCGGACCTGAATTTTGGTCTCGCCCGGGGCGTAGCCGCCGCCAAACGGGAACATCGCCTTGAGCGTGTACTCGCCGCCGGCCTGCCCCTCGGGCACCTTCCAGCCGGTGCCCAGGACGCTGTTTTCCAGGTTCGACGCCAACTGGGCGACCACATCGCCCTTGGGGCCGACCACTTCCACTTGGCCCGGAAACCGCTGGTTGTCGGCCATGGGGGCGTTGGTGAAGGCGTGCAGCAGCACCCCGCGGATGTAGACCGTCTCGCCGGGCCGATAGATGGGTTTGTCGGTCGCCAGATGCACCAGGTACCGATCCTCGCCGCCCAGGGTCGCGGTGGTCACCAGCTTGGTGCCGGGCGGGGCCTGGGCCGCGGGTTCCACGCGTTCGGCTAACAGGGGCATCGTCCAGCAGGCAGCCAGCCCGATCAGGGCCAGTCCGCTCAGGATCAGCCCACGTTTTAGGGAAAGCGAGTTCATTGCCGTGGTGTCTCCTTGCGAGGAATCCTGGCCGATGCGCGGCCCAGGGGCGAGCGAATGGTCCGCCCGCTTCGACGCCCCGCTGGCATCGCGAGTTCCCTGGCCGTTTTGGGAATTTCGCCGAAGCCGGGCCCCACATCCACCACCGCCAGGTCGAATAGCCCGGCGGTCGGCCCAGTCTGGGGGTCGGGGACGACCCGTGAAAATCCCCACATCGGGAGTATACTGCCGGAGGCGTCTGGCCCACATGTTGGGGGCAGGCGTGGAGTTTCGCAATGTCCGTTGGTGGCCGCCTTCCAAGACCGCACCAGTCTTTCTTATCCAGGAGTCGAAATCATGAGGTTATGTCTCGCGGCCGTGTGTTTGGTCCTCGTGCCGTGTCTGGGACCGGACGCGAAAGTCCAGGCCCAGGACCTGGCCGAGCTGATCTCGGACGAGGTCGCCTTGGCGATTGTGGTCGACGAGCCACGCGCCCTGGAACGCGAGGTCCGCGCCTTCGCGCAGGCCAGCGGGCTGATGGCTCCGCCCTCGCCGTGGCAAATACTGGCCGAAGGACTTCAGCTACCAGCGGACGTCTTGCAGGTCGAACGGTCCGTGGCCTGCGTCTCTCGGGATTTGCTGAACTTCGTCGTGTTCCTGCCCGTGAGCGATCAAGCGGCCCAGGCCCTGAAACAGGCCAACACGCCGGAGCGCGAGGGCGTGTATTCGTTTGCCATGGGCTTCCACGGGGTGCTCCGGCAGGGCTATCTGGTGCTCGCCCTGGAGGGGTCGACTCTGGCGGCCTTCCGCGAAGCACCTCACAGTGCCCTGGCCGCGGCCTGGCAGGGCGAACTGGCGAAAGCCCGGGCGGCGGGCCAGGTCTTCTTTTGGATGCAACCCGAACGCTGCCAGGCGATTCTGGCCCAGCAGCTCGGTCCCGGCGGAGCCGGAGCGGCTGAAAACGAAGCCGAAAGCGCGTTGCGGATGGCCCAAGCCGCCCTCGGTCAGCTTGCGGCTTGCTACGGCTATCTCACCGTCAACGAGACCGCGCTGCACATCCGGGGCCGTCTGGTCCCACGTCCCGACAGCGCGGTCGCCACCTGGCGCGCCGGCCTGAAGCCCGAGCCGGCGGATTTGCTGGATCGCCTGCCGGGCGGATCGTTCTGGGTGGCCGGAGGCGTCGATGGACCCGCCGTCCACGCTCCGGCGATGGCCCTGATTCGGCAGGTGCTTCAAGTGCGCGAGGTCCGTCATGCCCTAGGCGCCGGCCAGCCGGAACAGACCGCCCGGTTCTTGGAGTTGATGGACGTGTTGTGCAACAGCCAAGGCATCCAGGCTGTGTATGGCGGTCAACGCCCGCATCCTTTGTCGGAATGGTACGGTTACGCCGAACCCGCCAAGGCCCTGGATGCCGCCCGTCGCCTGGTCAAGGAGTTTCCCCAGTTCATTCAACCTCAAGGAGATGACCTCGGGTTTGTGATCGACCAGGTCGAGGCCAAAATCGGCGAACGTGAGGGGATACTATTGCGCTGGCGCGGGCCGACG
>JBJHDE010000378.1:0-5839 GCA_050486385.1 Planctomycetales bacterium
CACTGGGGGCTTCCTGACGACGCACGGCCATCTCAGTGGCGGGCGAAGGCGATTGGGCCTCGACGGGCTCCACCTGCGAGCGTTGCCGCTGTGCCGGCGTCGGCCGCCGCTCGGTCAGTTCCGTCGGCGTCTCAATCGGCCGGGCTTCGGATTGCTGCTCGGCCCGCGGTTGCTCGGGCGTGGGCACCGCCTGATCGGTGGGCTGGCTGACGTTCGTCTCGCGTCGGCTGATGGTCTCGCCCGCCAAGCGCTCGGCATGCCGCGGAGCCGAGACCTCCTCGCGGGCCCGGTCCAAGGGCTGTGGCTGCGGAACGACCTCGGTCTGGTGCTCGGGGGTGGGCCGTTGCTGTTGCTGCGGCTGATTGCGGACCTTCAACTCCTCAGGCCGCACCGGGTCGTGATCCTGCTCGCGAGGGGTCTCGACCGGCTGCTCGAAGGGCTGCTCGCTCGTCTCGCGATCGTGGATCGGAATCCCGTAATCGGGCAGCACCACCCGCTCCCGCTGCTGTGGGGTCTCGCCGGGCGGGGGATCGCGGAGGAAGGTGATCCAGATCGAGTTTTCGTACATCACGACAATCAGCACCAAGTGGGCCAGCAGGGCCACCAGAATGCCAATCTGCAACCGCGCCAGAACCCGCCCCCGAAAGAGGATGGCGCCGGCCAACAGAACCGCCACAGTCAGCGAGAGCACACCCAGTCGGAACCAGCCATTGGCGACCAGCTCGGTCGCTTGGAAATCGCTGGTGGCCACGATCACGCCGCTCGACAGGCCCGCCAAAATCAACGCGGCCGTCGTCACGGGCCAGAGTTGCATCTCGGGGTCTTGATTCTCGACCCGGCGAATTCGGTGCTGGGTGGGCATGGGGCCCTCGGCGTCCGGAGTGTCGGGGGGCACGTCCGCAGCGCCCGACCATCACACTGGGATTGGATTGTATCAGGAATCCATCGCGGGCGTGATTCCCGTTTTTTCCGCCCGTGGCTGGATTCAGGCGATTCGGGAGGTATTCGTCTCGCGGCGGTCGGCCGAGTCACCTGGTTCATGTGGGTGGTTTCATGAGCGTCCCTCCTATCCCGCATTGACGTTGACGCAGTCTTGCCAGGCGGCTAGGGTTCCGCGGCTTCTCTCGGTCCCGTTCTGACCCGGACAAGGCAGTGACGCGCCTTGTGCCCACCGATGCGGCTGTCTCGCTATGCGGGTGGGCCGTTCCGACGAATGGATGCGCTCGACATCACATGTCGATCCCTAACTGATCGGACCGCCACCGCGGCCGCTCGGCCGGGACGAGAACGCTATCGGCCGGCCTGGCCGCTTTGCGGGCGATCGCTGTACGGGCTGGTGGGGCTGGGGTTGGTGATGTTGGTAGCGGGCTGCCGCTCGCACGATCCTGATGCCAGTCACCGGGCCACCGTGCCCCGCAATGCCGATCTGCGGACCCGCTACCTGACCGATTACATCCCGTTCGACACGCCCTGGGACTCGCGGCCGGACTTCAGCAATCTGCCGCCCGAGCTAATCGCCGAAGTCCCCGACGACGCGCTACTGACCAGTGAGCTGATGGTGCAGGAAGTCCTGCGGATTCACCCCTCGCTGGACGCCGCCGAGGCCGCGTGGCGGGCGGCCACCGAGCTGCATCCCCAGGTGACCGCCCTGCACGACCCGCAGTTCCGCTTCCTCAACGGACCGACCCTCTTCGGTTCCAGCGCCGGGCAGCATCTTTGGCGGCTCCAATTTCAGCAGCGGGTGCCCTGGATGTTCAAGCGGCGGTTGGCGGGCGAAATTGCCGACTATCGCGCGAAGATGGCCAAGTTCGACCAGTACCTGGCCCAGCGCAAGCTGACCATCGTGGCCAAGGATGCCTTCCTGAATTACGCCCGACAGGAAGAGCTGTACGACCTAGCCATGCGGAAGTTGACGCTTGCCGAAGAGGAGCTGGCCGCCGAAATGGAAAAGCAACTGGCCTTGGACCCAGGGTCCGAAACCAGTTTTGAGGCCATGGAGCTTAAGCGGTTGCAAATTGCCGAGCAGCGGGACGCCATCCATCAGTCGCGTTGGCGGGCCATCGCCCGGGTCAATCAGTTGTTGAATCGCCCGTTGGATGCCCCACTGCCGCGTCCGCTGGTGCCCGATTCGACACCGTTTCTGCCGGAAAAGGGGGCTTTGATCGACCTGTGCATGGCGCGGCATCCGGAGTTCAAGATCGCGGTGCTGCGGGAGCGCGAGGCCAAGGCCAATCTCGATCTGGCCCACGCCGATTATTACACCGACCTTGAGGCCGTGGGGCGGTTTGATACCTACGCCGACGCCTTTTGGGCACCGGACCGTGCCAACATTCGCCCTCAGCTCGGCGTGAACCTGTACTTGCCGATTCAGCAGGGCCGTCGGGCGGCGCGGGTCCGCCAGACCGAGTGGGAACTCCGGCGTCGGCGGGCCGAGACGCGAGAGCTGCAAAACGATATCGCCGAGACCATCAACAGCGCTGTGGCCGAGGTCGAGCGGACCCAACGCCGCCTGGCCCTGGTCGAGCGGCAGGTGGCCTTGGCCGAACGGCAGGTCGAGTTGGCTCAGCGGAACGAGACCCCGCTCGACGAAGCACGGAAGCTGCACAAGCAACTGCTCGACTACCGCATCGCGTTGACCCGCGTGCAACACGAACTGCTGACCCAGATGTCGGGCATTCAGGTGCTGACGGCCGCCGACGAGCTGCGACCCGACGTGTTCGAAGCCGAGCCCGCCCCGACCATCGACGAACGCGTTTTGCCCATCGAAGAACTGCCACTGCCCGAAGGACAAGTCGGCGACTCGATCTTCGACTGGTAGGCGCTTCCCCTCTGGTAAGCGCCTCCCCTCGCGTGGCCCGGGCGGCTTGATGAGGCATTGCTTCCCAAAGCGCGTTGCTCTGAGCGCGAAGCCACCAGCCAGCCGCCCTGGGCCCCAAGCCGAGGTTCTGGCCGTCAAGACTTTTGCAGCTTGGCCAGGGCCTTCTTGACGTCCTTCATCTTCTTTTTGATGCCGTCGGCATCTTCGCCCTGGATGTAGTTGCTGTTGGCGATCGTGGTCCAGGTGGCGACCTCCTTCTTCATCGAGGGATCGCGTCCCAAGCCAGCAGCCAGGGTCCGGGCCTTCTGCAAAAACTTGGAGTCAAAGGTGCCGGAATCGGGGCTGGCCAGGACCTGTTCGATGGCGGTGGCCACGGCGGGGATCGCGTTCTTCCAGATGGCCTGAATCTGAGCCGCAATCTCCGCGGCGTTCTTCTTGGCCTCCAGCTTGCATTTGTCGTAGTCCAGCTTGAGTTCCGCATCCAGCTTGGCGGCTTGGCTGGCCATGTCCTCGGTGTGAACCCGGACACTCTTGGGCACCGGGCAGGTCTTGGGTTTCCATTGCTTGGCCTGATCAGCACACAGCTTGGCGGTGGCCTTGAGTCGCTTGGAAGTCAGGTCGTACTTGGAGCCGAGCTGATCGAACTGCCCCAGCGGGTCAATGCCCTTGAGCGCCGCATTGACGCTCTTTTCCAGGTCCTTGAAGGCCTCCTCGCAGGCCTTGAGGCCAGCCCCAATGCCCGTCTCCTTGGTGACGATCTTGGCGATCAGGCCCTTCTTCTTGTTCCAATCCTTGACGGTCAGCGACGCTGGGTAGGTCAGGCTAAACGGCATGAGCACTCTCCTTGGCAAACGGGTGAGGCAATGGGCGGACGCAGTGGGAGGGTTGGCGAGCCGGGCGACGCCGTCGAGACGTGCCCCGCATGCTTTTCCAGAACGCCCCACCAGGCCGATTGGATCATCGATCGGGGGAGAAAATTCTCGTGCCCCGCCAAGCGCGAAGTTTGACCGACCGTGATTCAGGCTCCAGAATGGCGATCCACGGGGACGGGCGGTGGGGACTCACTCGCCCTAACCGCGATGGCCATTCGACCCGTGCCCGAGGAGTTCGCCGCCGATGACCACGATCACGCCCTTCCTCATGTTCACCGGCGCCGCCAACGAGGCGATCGACTTCTACACACGGGTGTTCCCCGACTCCGCGGTTCTCAACATGGCCCACTACGGCGACGAGGTTCCCGATCGGGCTGGCACGGTGCAGCTTGCCCAGATCCGCCTGGCGGGGCAGGTGCTGTCGATCATCGATAGCCCCGATGTGCATGCCTTCACCTTCACCCCGGCCGTCTCGTTCTCGGTCGGCTGCGAGACCGCCGAGGAGGTCGATCGCTTGTTTGCGACCCTGTCCGAGGGCGGGCAAGTCTTGATGCCGCTGGACAGCTACCCGTTCAGTCCCCGCTATGCCTGGATCAACGATCGCTTCGGCGTGTCCTGGCAGATCATTCAATCGGCTGCCCCTTGAGCCCCAAGCTTGAAGCAGCTCAGGCACGGCGTCGGGCCGAGGACCTGTCGTGCTGGTTGTTCTTCCCAGCGATCGAGGGCCCAGTCCAACCCAAGACTTGACCCAACCCCTTGGACGTTGTTTTCCCTTCACGAATCCCTGACACGCCCCCCTGACACAACCGCAATGATGAAGCTTCCGCAGGACACAACACGCGTTCGCCTGGGCCGACCCGTGGCACTGGCGCTATTGGTCTGGATGCTGGCCCTGGGCGGAGGCCTCGCACCGGCGGCCGCCGACGACAACGCCATCACCGAAGAGGGGCCGCCCAATATCGTGCTGATTCTGACCGACGATCAGGGTTGGCACGATGTCGGCTACTACGGCACGCAAGACCTGAAAACGCCGCACATCGACCGCATCGCCCGCGAGGGACTGCGCTTCGACTACGGTTACGCCAACTGCCCGGTGTGCTCGCCGACCCGTGCGGCCATTCTTTCGGGACACTTCCCCGATCTCGTAGGCGTGCCGGGGGTGATTCGCACGCATGCCGAAAACAGTTGGGGCTACCTCAGTCCCACGGCCACGCTGCTGCCCGACCGCTTGCAGGAAGCCGGCTACCAGACGGCGATCATTGGCAAGTGGCACCTGGGGCTGGAATCGCCCAACACGCCATTGGAACGTGGCTTTCAGTTCTTCCACGGCTTTCTGGGCGACATGATGGACGATTACTACAACCACCGGCGGCACGGCAACAACTACATGCGCCGCGACCGCGAGGTGATCACGCCCGAGGGCCACGCCACGGACCTGTTCTCGGATTGGGCCGCGGAGTACATCGAAGCCCAGGCCGAGGAGTCGAAGCCGTTCTTTTTGTTTCTGACGTACAACGCGCCGCATACGCCGATTCAGCCGCCGGACGATTGGCTGGAGAAGGTCACCGAGCGCGAGCCCGACATCACGCCCGCCCGGGCCAAGCTGGTGGCGCTCATCGAGCACTTGGACCACGGCATTGGCCGCGTGCTCGACGCCCTGGATCGCACGCAACAGGCCAACAACACGCTGGTGGTCTTCGTCAGCGATAACGGAGGTCAGCTCAACGTGGGGGCCAACAACGGGCCGCTCCGTGATGGCAAAGGCTCGATGTACGAGGGTGGCCTGCGGGTGCCCCTGGCCATTCGTTGGCCCGCCCGCGTGCGACCCGGAGTCACCGAGCAGGTGACACTGACCATGGACCTGGTGCCCACATTGTGCGAGGTGGCCGGCGTCACCCCGCCGCGGCGGATTGATGGCGTATCGGTCTTGCCCGCACTGCTGGGGAGGCCCCAGGAGCACGATTCCGAGCGGACGCTGGTCTGGGTGCGACGCGAAGGGGGCCAGTTCGAAGGCCAGGACTGGTACGCCTTGCGGCGGGGCGATTGGAAGCTGGTGCAGGCTTCGCCCTTTGCTCGACCCGAGCTGTACAATCTCAAGGACGATCCCCGCGAACAGGACAATCGCCGCGACAAAAACGCCGGGGTATAT
>JBJHDE010000379.1:0-5838 GCA_050486385.1 Planctomycetales bacterium
CGCCAATTCTGGGGTCTTGTCAGTAAACATGAATCACCGAGGCATTATTGTCTGCACGGGAGACTTCTCGCACGACACGGGTCCTGTGTGGTAATTTGAGGATCATTCTGAATAACGAACGTCCCACTTGGACCGTCCTGTTCGTCGAGCACTCGCCATTCCATTGTAACACTCGTCGGCATCACGGGCCTGGCGGAAGCAGGGGCGTGTTGATTCCCTCCGTACCCGTTCACCGTGACGGCCAGTTGCACTTTAGAGTATTTTCAGGTTGTTATCAGCCGCCGCATGAAGCTTTCGCAGGTGTTCATCGCTGACATGCTGGCTCAAGCAGCAACTACGACGTTCGCCGAGTGGGATACGAGGGAGCAGCCCTGCTGGTCACGGCGGGCAATGCGACCAAGCCATCGGTGCAGCGATGTTTTGTTCGTTCGTGAAGTTGGAAACGACACGCTATTGCTAGCATGACAACAACGTCTCAAGTCATGTCACCGAGGGATCGCAATGGTGTCATGATGTCCCGCGTTGTCAACGGTGACGACGTCCCATTTTCCGCTGAATCGGCTCAAAACCCGACGAGCCGTCGTTTGCCTCAAGCTCAACTCCCTGATGTAGTCTGAGACTTCTGCTTTTGCTGTCGCTCCGTCTCGGCCACGACCTCCTTGTTCCAACTCAGTGATGGAGTTCAATGTGCTATCGATCCTTATATTCCAAGTGGCAACCTTGACGAGTGGTAGAAGCTTCCATTTTGTCACCTGATATTGAAATACTGTGTTGCAGCCAATCGCTTTGATGCCAAAATCCTTGTCTGCCCCCAGATAGTCTGGAAGTAGCGCGAGGAGTTCTTGGTGTATGTCGTTTCCTGCGTAAACAACATGCAATACCGCTTCATCTGTCGATCTATCAAGAATTCCATCGGTATGCCAGTATCGATCCCAGTTTGGCTGAAACTGCGACTCCCAATGCGCATGTCCCGCCGGTGTCGCGATCGCCTGAGTTCGCTGCAAGAATTGGGGATTCGCAAAGTCACAGTGTTCAAGACCTAGCGATGCGTCTTGACTGAACTGAGGCTCCTCAAGCCATGTGTCGGAGTAGAGCTTGATCAGGCCGCGATTAACACAGTTTTCCAGAATCTTGATTCTTGTTTCCACTGATGCAATCGTAATGGGTTGCTCGGGAAAAGACCAGAATCCAAAATGCTCCTTCGCCACGTCATGAATGATAGCACGAAGGCTGCATTCCATGATTATGGTTCGATTTAGCATCCATAGCTCAATCCAGTCAAGTTCTCTCATAGCACGCTCCCAAAATGTGAGGGTGAGAATAAAAAGACAGTGGCACGTAGGGCAACCGCATTGACAGCTTTGGCCAGGGCGAAGCTCTCCCACAAGCGGCAGGTTCGTCCCAAAATGTGTGGACCAGCTACTTTGGCTGGCAGACGCACTTCTGAACGATCCACACCTGGGTCATGTTATTTCCGTCGACTTTCACGACTCGCTCCTGACAGCACTGGCCGCATACGACCGACGCAGTCTTTCCCGACTTCCACAAGCTTCTCTTGCCATACGGATAGCAATTCCAGTGGTCTGCCGGATACCGGAAATAGTCGCGTCGCGCATCCTGTCGATCTTTTGCCTGACAGCTTGGGCAGTCATCTTCGTCGTTGCACTCTTTACAAGCTCCGGTAGGATCGTTGCTCCGGCTTGGATTGTAGGGACACTGCGGCACTCCCGTGAGAGTCATCACCTCATTGCAGTCCTTGAAATCGCATGTAACGTCTCTGTCCGATGCATTATGCACCAGCAGCCCCTGCTGCCCGACGCGGTAGCAGTGATCGCCTTGAACTTCGATGTTGAACACCGGCTCGGCCCCGGCCCCCCGGGTGATGCCCTCGACCCGCCGCGGCCCGTCGGCCGACCAGACCCGCTCGCCCTTCCGCAGCTCACCGGCCGGGGCCCAGCCGCGGCGGTCGGGTGACCAGAACGGGTGGCCGGCGGTAACGCCAACCGGCCCCGGCTCGCCGTCCAGGCGCAGGTCCAGCACCGCGCCGGAGCGGTGCCGGAATAGGGCCGTGGCCAGCCGCCCGGGGCCGTCCTCGATCGGCGGGCAGGGCAGCACGGCCAGCACGTCAGCCGGTCCGGCGGCCCCCATCTCGGGCATGTCGAGCAGGACCGTCCCGCCGACCTCGGCTCCATTGTCACGCAACCAAGCCAGCGGCCGCAAGAGGTCGACCTCAACTTGGTCGGGCCGGCCCCGCCGCAGGACGAGCCGCACCTCCCGCCAGAAGCACGGGTCAATTACGAGAGCCGGCGGCTCGGGCAGCCCGAGTTCGTGACGCTCGGCGTCGGTCAATGTGAACACCCGCCGGCCGAGTCGCAGCCGCTCGATGGCCAGCAGGCCCAGCGGCGTGTGGACCAAGGTCCCGGCGACGAAGCAACCACGGCCGCCCTTCTTCGCGCGACGTTTCTTGTTGCAGTAGCAGGCCACCTTTCGCTTGTCTCGAGCGCTTCCGCCCCTGGGGGCCTGACCCGGCTTGGGACACGCCTTGCACTTCTCGACATTCCTCTTGGTCTTTGGGTTCCGTGCGTTGCCCCGGCTTCGGGGGTTGAAGAGCTTCTTGACCGCCTTGCTGCCTACCGTTCCGGCCGCCGTCCCCATGACCGACATCGCCGCGGCAACGACTGCCGCAAGCCCTGCTTCGACGGCGTTGGACATCAAGGCTTCCAACTCCTCAGCCTCGTTCAGGTCGTCGTCCACCAGCAGGGCGATCAGCGGCACCGCCCCTGAGTCCTCCAGTTCCAGGTCTTGGTCGGCCATCGACCACAGGAGCCATCCTATCTTCCGAACATCCTGGACTGCCTCCCATCCTCGCAACGCCCCACTGACCCAGCCAGCAACGGTCGAAAGCAGGCTGTTGACGAACTGGCCCAGGGCCCCGCCGACGGCCGTTCCCACGCCTGGGAAGATGCTGCCGATCACGGCCGGGGCCCCGACGCTCACCAGGTAGATGTAGACGCCCAACTCGTCGATCATTTTGGTCGTGGCATCAGCGATTCTGACCAACTCGTTCCAGATGCCCCGGAAGTCGAGCGACAGGAACGACCTGACCATCCCGATTCCACCGTTGAGCATGCCTTGAAAGCTGGCGGAGATGATGTCGCCGCTTGGACTCAATGCGTCGGCGATGATGTCCGAGATGTCGCTCAGGCTCGGGTTTGTCAGTTCGGACAGAACGTCCGTGACCGTTGACCTGAACAGCTCAGTGATGGGCTCGACCATCGTCGAGAGCTTGCCCCACCACGGCACGCTCGACAATCCGAAGCTGACCCGACTACTGATCTTCTCCCAGAGCTTGCCGACCTGCTTGGCGACAGTACCGACGAGATCGGCCACCGATTGTGTGAAGCCCTCGACCACCTGCGAGACCGCACTGCCCAGGCGTTCCCCAAGTGACATCAAGTCCAGGGGCTTGGACTTCTCTGCCAGCAGGCCCTCGCCGAGGCCCCAAATCAGTTCGGGGAAGATGTGCAGGCAGGGGTGATCGAGGTTGTCGAGGATCTCGCTGAAGTAGTTGGTCGGCTGATCGAGCCCCCCTTGTGAGACCCGGCGGCCGGGAAAGAGCCGCGAGAAGCTGTGGCACGCCGGTGGCAGCGGGTTGTACAGACAGAACCCAGGTTCAAGGAACCTGCCCGCGTATCCGATCCACGTCTCGTCGACCTGCCAGCCGCCGCAGGCCCGCCTGAGGGCGGGCTGACTCGAGATGTACGCGCAACACGCCTTCCGCTCGTCGAGTAGCCCCGAGCCCCCGATCAAGACCCAGCATTTATCTCGGAGCAGCTTGAACATCGAGTTGCACGGTGCCGGTCGGGTCTCGTTGCGAGACTGGGCGGCTGTCGCGAAGGAGTTGGACGCCGTCTTGTTCTGGTAGCCTGAGGGCAGGAGGCTCTTGGCTGCGGTTTGCGGGTCGTCCCAGTTGATGACGTACTGCTGGCCGCCCGCACCGCCGAGTTTCGGAGTTGGTTGGATGCTACCACAGCTTCTAGGCCCCGGCCCTCTCGGAGGCGGAGGCGGCTGTCCCGTGCCGCAGCCCGCCCCTGGCGACCCCGGGATTGTCTGGTGTCCGTCGGGGTCGGTGTTGTTGACCGGGTCGTTGGCGGCGTAGCGGTAGAGGTTGGTGTCGCGGCCGCGGAAGCCGAGCGGGTCCTCCGAGAGGAACCGGCCGGCGGCCGGGTCGTAGTACCGCCCGGCGTCGCCGGAGTCGTTGCCCGCGCCCAAGAGGTACAGTTCGGTCTCGCTGTCCCGGTAGTAGTTGAGCCGGCCCAGCCAGGTCAGGTCGACATCACTGTCGCCGGTGCGGCTCTCGACCCGCCCGTAGGCCCGGTAGACCCAGGCGTCGGTGCTGGTCTGGGCCGGATCGTACAACTCGCGGGTGCTGCCCAGCCCGTCGGGCCCGAAGTAGTCGCTCCCCTCGGCGGTGTCCTGGCTGAGGAGGTCGCCGTACTCCTCGGTCGTCTGGGTGTAGAGCTTGTCCTGGTCGCCCGCGTCGTCGTACTCGGCCAGCAGGCTGCGGCGGTCGTAGACGAACTGCCGGGTGCCGTCGGCCGGGGTCTGCTTGCCGACCCGCCGGCCCAGGGCGTTGTACTGGTACTGGCTGGCCCCCGAGGGCGGCTCGGCCTCGGCCAGCCGGTGCCGCTCGTCCCACTGGTAGTAGGTCAGCCCCGCGAGGCTGTCCTCCCGGGCGGTGCGATTGCCGGCGGCGTCGTAGCTGTAGCTGACGGTCCGCGTGGGCGACACCTCGGCCAGCAGCTGGTTGGCCGCGTCGTAGCTGGCGGTCGTCGGAACGCCGGAGTCGACGACCAGCGTGCGGTTGCCGGCCGGGTCGTAGGCGAACGTCGCGGCGTACTCCAGGGGGCCGGTGCCCGAGGGCGGGCCGGTGCGGGTCTCGCCGGTGAGTTGGCCAGCGGCATCGTAGGCCCAGACCACCGCCGAGCCGTCGGCCTCGACGGCCAGCGTGCGGCGGCCGGCCGGGTCGTGGGCGTAGTCGAAGCTTGCCAGGGTCGTGCCCAGGCTCGAGACGTGCGCCAGTCGGGCCAGCCGGCCGGCGGCGTCGTAGTCGTAAGCGGCCTCGACGCCGTTGGCGAGTTGCTTGAGGGTCTGGCGGCCGGCGGCGTCGTGGGAGAAGGTGGTCGTCTGGCCCTGGGGGTTGGTCAGCCGGGCCAGGCGTCCGGCCGGGTCGTGGGCGTAGGTGAACCGCCCACCGCCGGGCTCGGTCATCCCGACCCGCAGGCCGCGGGCGTCATAGCTGTAGCTGACGGTGCGGCCGGGGGAGGCCTCGGCCAGCACGGCCCCGCGGGCCGAGTAGGTCGTCGTGTAGACCCCGGTCGGGTCGGCGGCCAGCGTGCGGCGGCCGGCCGGGTCGTAGCCGAAGGTGAAGCGGGAGCCGTCGGGCGACAGCTCGCCGGTGCGATGCCCGGCGGCGTCGTAGCTGAACGTCAGGCGGAACCCGCGGGGGGAGTCCTTCAGGACGTAGCGCGCGGCCGGGTCGTAGGCGAACGTGACGCGGCGGCCCAGCGGGTCGACGCTGCCGACGTCGTGGCCGCGGGGGTCGAACAGGAACGTCGTCGCGTGGCCGTTGGCGTCGGTCAGCACCGTGCGGCGTCCGGCGGCGTCGTAGAGGTAGCTGGTGCGGGAGCCCAGCGGGTTGACCGTGGCGGCGGTCCGCCCGGCGGCGTCGTAGACGGTCGTGGCGCGGCGGCCGAGCGGGTCGACGGTGGCGACCTGGCGCCCGGCGGCGTCGTAGAGGTGGGTCATCGTGTGGCCGAGCGGCCCGACGGAGCTGCG
>JBJHDE010000380.1:0-5820 GCA_050486385.1 Planctomycetales bacterium
GGTGTGCTCTTCTGGCTGAACTGGCAGCTCACGCTGGGCATCCTCCTGCTCCTGGTGGTCTTCGGGGGGGTGATGGCGCTCGCGTCGGCTTTGCGGACCTCAGCGCTGATCAGATCGCCGAGTACCGCTCAAAACTGCGGGATCGGATGATTGCCCTGACCGACGCCTTCGACCCCTCGGTCATCCATTGTTGCGAGCTGTGGCTGACCGGCACGTTGGCCCTGGAGACCGGCGTGCCCTATCTCACTCAAGTCCATGGCGACGACTTGACCCTTTACGAAACGCTTGAGCACTACCGCCAGTGGGTGGATCAAGCCGCCGAGAACGCCTCGCGGGTGATCGTCGCGACAGAGTTTCAACACACCCTCATCAAGCGACTTTTTGGTCTGGACACCGGGCGGGTCCTGCGGTGTGCTGGTCTGGCGGAAACCGTGAATTGCAGCGAATTTGAGGCCAGCGTCGCCACGATGTTGGAGCTGTATTCGGGCCTGCTGCGACAGCGTTATTGACAGGTTGTCCACGGAAAATGCTAGCAATGCTCCGCGGAGTTGCTATCATGCGTGGCACTGCTATCAAGCCGGTTGACAGCATTGCTAGCAAAGCTAGCATGTCCGCCGCTTCCTCGCTGCCGAGCCCAGCATCGGCCCTCCCAGCGAGTGGTCCCCCGTGGATGGTCTCGTGGGGCGAGCGTGCCGGAACAAATTGAGGCAAACCCAGCTTGACAGTGTTGCCAAACTGTACAAAGTTACATGGACGGTTGCTGGTGGCTACCGCCCCCACAGACTCTTCCCAGATGAGGACGCGATGAGTGAGACGCCACGGACTGCCGTTCCCGAGACCCGCACCGCCCGCAATGGAACCAGCAGTGCGCCCTCGGGGGCCGCGGCGCGGCAGGGGATGGTGATTGCCCCGACGTTTTGTCCGACCGATGTGGCCGATCCGTTCGACACCGTCGAGTGGGATGTGCGGAGTGCCGCGATCAAAGACGAGACGGGCAAGGCCCTGTTTGAGCAGACCGACTGCGAGGTGCCCAAGTCGTGGACGCAACTGGCCACCAACGTGGTCGTGAGCAAGTACTTTTATGGCGAGGTGGGCACACCGGAGCGCGAGCGGAGTGTGCGGCAATTGATCCATCGGGTCAGCCGCACGATTGCCGACTGGGGCCAGCAGGACGGCTATTTCGCCACGCCGGATGATGCCGAGCGGTTCTATCGCGACTTGACCTGGCTGTGTCTGCATCAGCACGGGGCCTTCAATAGCCCGGTGTGGTTCAACGTGGGGCTGGCCCATCAGTACGGTATCACCGGGCAGAAGTGCAACTGGCGGTGGGACCCCGAGACCCGCGATGCCATTCAGCCCGAAAATCCCTACGAGTATCCCCAGGGGTCGGCCTGCTTCATTCAAAGCGTGGGCGACAACATGGAGGGCATCATGGAACTCGCGCGGAGCGAGGCGATGCTCTTCAAGTACGGCTCGGGCACGGGCACCGACCTGTCCAGCCTCCGCAGTCAGCGCGAGAAGCTCTCGGGCGGTGGTCGCCCCAGCGGGCCTCTGTCGTTTATGCGGGTCTACGACGCCATCGCCGCGGTAGTCAAAAGTGGCGGCAAGACCCGGCGGGCCGCCAAGATGCAATCGCTGAAGGACTGGCACCCCGACATCCTTGAGTTCATCGAGGCCAAGAGCAACGAGGAAAAGAAGGCCCGCGCCCTGATCGCCAACGGCTACGACGCCAACTTCAATGGCGAGGCCTACGGCTCGGTGCTGTTCCAGAACGCCAACCTCAGCGTGCGGGTCAGCGACGAGTTCATGCAGGCCGCCGAGGCCGATCGCCCCTGGCAGACCCGCTGGGTCACCGATTCCAACCGCAAGGGCCCGACTTACTCGGCTCGGGAACTGCTGCACAAGATGGCCGCTGGGGCCTGGTTCTGTGGCGATCCCGGCGTGCAGTACGATACGACCATCAATCGCTGGCACACCTGCAAGAACAGTGGCCGGATCAATGCCAGTAACCCCTGTGTGACGGGTGACACCCTGGTGGCCACGACCGAAGGCTACCGCCGCATCGTCGACCTGGTCGGCCAGACCGTCGAGGTGATTGACGGCCAGGGGCGGCCG
The DNA here is from genome assembly GCA_050486385.1 of Planctomycetales bacterium. Taxonomy (GTDB): domain Bacteria; phylum Planctomycetota; class Planctomycetia; order Pirellulales; family Pb10988; genus JBJHDE01. The sequence continues at coordinate 2,116 of JBJHDE010000380.1, forward strand.
GCCCTGGTGGATCGGATCTTCCGCACCGGTCACAAGCCGGTGTACGAACTCAAGACGCGATCGGGCTATCGCCTCAAGTTGACGGCCGACCATCGCGTGTGGACCGTCAACCGTGGCGACGTGCCGGCCGCTGAGCTGACCGTCGACGATGTGCTCAAGCTGGAGCAACCGGGATTCGGCAACGCCTGGGTTCCGCAAGGCTTTGGCGAACTGGTGGGCATGGCCGCTGGCGATGGTTGCCTGACGCATCAACCCGAGCAGGACTTTCTGTTTATCTCGCTCGGGGCCGAGGAGCAGGCCGTGGCCCATCGGCTGCAAGAGAATCTGGCCGAAACCAAGACCTGGCTGGCAGTCGACGATGGGCGAGCTAACCGCCAAACCGGTGTGGTCAGCACGGCCACCGGGCTGCGGGTGGGGACTTCGGTGGCCAAGCTGCTTGACCAGTTTGCTACCTACGCGGTGCTCGATCAGGGCTCGTGTGGCAAGCGGTTCACCGACCGTGTGCTGGAGTTGGACCGTCCCAGCCAGGCGGCGATCCTCCGCGGCTTGTTCACCGCCGACGGGACCGTGGCCCATTACGGGCAAAAGTCGCAATACGTCTCGCTGGACAGCACCAGTCGCACGTTGCTTGAGCAGGTGCAATTGATGCTGCTGGGCTTTGGCATCAAGGCCAAGATCTACGAGAACCGTCGGGCGTTGCACCAGACCACGGCCCTGTTGCCCGATGGGCACGGGGGCTCGAAGTCCTACCCGGTTCAGCAGTTGCACAGCTTGCGGATCTCGCGATCGTCGCGGGTGCGGTTCGAGCAGGAGATTGGCTTCCTGCCCGAGAGCACCAAGGCCGCGCGGCTGGCGAAGCTGAATCAGGAGGTCGCCCCCTATGCCGATCGGCTGGAAGATCGGGTGGCTTCGCTGACGCCCTGCGGCACCGAAGATGTGTTCGATCTGACCGAGCCGGTGACCTCGCACTTCGTGGCCAACGGAATCGTGGTCCACAATTGCTCGGAATACATGTTCCTGGACGACAGTGCCTGCAACCTGGCCAGCGTGAACTTGATGAAGTTCCGCCAGCCGGATGGCACCTTCAACCACGAACGCTTTGCGGCCGCCTGCCGGGTTTTCTTCATCGCGCAAGAGATCCTGGTCGATCACGCCAGCTATCCCACGCAGCAGATTGCTGTCAACAGCCACCTGTATCGTCCGCTGGGCCTGGGTTTTGCCAACCTGGGTAGCCTGCTGATGAGCAACGGCCTGGCTTACGACTCCGACGCCGCACGCGGCTGGTGCGGGGCCTTGACGGCCATTCTGCATGGGTCGGCCAACCGTACCAGCGTGGAATTGGCCCGGGCGGTGGGGCCCTTCGAAGCCTACGAAGACAACCGCGACCCGATGCTGCATGTCATGGAGATGCACCGCGCCGAGGTCGAGAACATCAACGCCACCTGCCCGGCTTATCTCAAGCGGGCGGCCCAGACCATCTGGGACGAGGTGCTGACCGAGGGCAACGTGCATGGGTTCCGCAATGCCCAGGCCACGGTGCTGGCGCCCACCGGGACGATCTCGTTCTTGATGGATTGCGACACCACGGGCATCGAGCCCGACATTGCCCTGGTCAAGTACAAGCAGCTTGCCGGCGGCGGCATGATGAAGATCGTCAACCGCACGGTGCCGCTGGCCCTGCAAACACTGGGCTACAGCGACGAGGCCGTCAAGCGGATCGTGGCCTATGTCGATGACAACGACAAGATTGAAGGTTCACCCGACCTGCGGCCCGAGCACGCCTCGGTATTTGACTGTGCCTTTGCGCCACCGGGCGGCGGTCGCAGCATCCCCTGGCGGGCCCACATCACGATGATGGCCGCCGCGCAACCGTTCCTCAGTGGGGCCATCAGCAAGACGGTCAACATGCCGCGGGAAAGCACACCCGAGGACATTGCCGAGGCCTACACCGAGGGCTGGCGGTTGGGGTTGAAGGCCCTGGCCGTGTACCGCGATGGTTCCAAGGAGAGCCAGCCGCTGAACACCAGCGATGGTAGCGATAAGTCGGCCAAGAAGACCGAGCAGGCCTCCTCCGCCGAAGCTCAGCCGGCGGCCGAGCAGGTCAAGGCCGTTGAGGTGACCTACGCCCCGCGTCGCGAACGGCTGCCCGAGACCCGACCCTCGATGACGCACAAGTTCAGCGTGGCCGGGCACGAGGGTTACATCACCGTGGGGCTGTATCCCGATGGCCGCCCCGGCGAGCTGTTCATCACCATGGCCAAAGAGGGCAGCACCCTGGGCGGCATGATGGACTGCTTCGGCACGGCGGTCTCAATGAGCTTGCAGTACGGCGTGCCCTTGGATGTGTACATCCGCAAGTTCAGCCATGTGCGGTTCGAGCCGGCCGGCTTCACCGGCAACCCCGAGATTCCGATCGCCAAGAGCATTGTCGATTACATCTTCCGTTGGCTCGGCAACCAGTTTCTGCCGGGCGAAGAACTGCCGCTGACGCCCAACGACACCGATCCCGACGACGACTCCGACGACGGCCTGCCGGTTGGTGACGGATCGCGCTCGCAAGCTGGCCCCAGCGGTCGATCGCCCGGTGGGGCTCCGCCGGCGAAGGGCGGCTCGGGCCCGCAAGCCGGGCAGCAGGGACGCGAGGCGATGGCCTCGGCCGTGGCCTTGGTTAAGTTTGGTCCCAAGCTCAAGCTGACCAACGGGCATGCCGCGACCAACGGAAAAGCTTCGTCGGCCACCACCGTGCAGCAAGCCCGCAATCAGCAGTTCGCCCGCTTCCAGTCCGACGCCCCGGCCTGCGATATGTGCGGTGCCTTGACGGTCCGCAACGGCAACTGCTACCTGTGCCACGAATGTGGCAACAGCATGGGCTGTTCCTGATCCGTCGCCCGAAGCGTCTGAACTGGATGTCAACTCTTCGCGGTCCGGCCCACTTCAGTGGATCGGACCGCGTTGCGTTGGATACCGCACCCGGGCCGGTCGATCAGGGCTTGGCCTCGATCAACACAATGCGGAAGCCACGGGCGGAGGTGCGATTGCTGGACGGGGCGCTTGAGCGGCGGGCCGAGCGGGCACGCTCGCCCCCGTAAACGAAACTGCCGCCGCGGAGCACTCGCTCGCCGTCGGGCCGATCGTTCACCGGATCGACCGCGGGCAGGTCCTGGTAGTTGGACTGGAAGGCGTCGAAGCACCACTCCCAGGTGTTGCCGTGCATGTCGTACAGGCCCCAAGCGTTGGGCCGGTAGGCGTCGGCCGGGGTGGCCCGGTAGAGCGACGGCCCTTGCACCTGGCTGCCGTAGGGTTCCGACCCCTTGATGTTGGCCATTTGGAACGTGAGCGCGGGTCCAAACGCAAACGGCGTTGTCGTGCCCGCCCGACAGGCGTACTCCCATTCGGCTTCGGTGGGCAGGCGGTATTGCCGCCGTGCCCGGTGCTCGTCGGGCAATTGGCTCAGCCATTGGCAAAAGGCCTGGCAATCGTTCCAGCTTACGCACGTCACCGGATTGGTGGGCACTGGATCGTAGTTGGGGGCTCGCCAGATGATGTGGGGCGCCTTTCTGAAGTTTCGGCCATCGAAGAAGGTGGAACCCTCGCCGCTGCGTTCGGCCTCGGTCTGGTAGTTGGTGGCCTGAACGAAGCGTTCGAAGTCGCGATACAACACGGGATAGACGCCCAGGCTCAAGCCGCGAGTCAGGGTGACGGCAG
>JBJHDE010000381.1:0-2431 GCA_050486385.1 Planctomycetales bacterium
ACCTCACCCCGCAAGCCGTCGGCCGCATCGTTGACCATGGTGCCGACCGCCTGACGAACCCCTCCCACGACGCCGTCGATCACCTGCTCGGCTTGCTCGAATATCTGTTCTTTCGATACGCGCCGATTAATGGACACTGTTCACCTCCCGGCCCCATCGGGCCGAACGCGGGCGCCCTGCGGGGACGCCTAAATGTACTCGCGAAATTGCTCCAGCAGCGGCCGCAAGGCCTCGAGGGTGCTGTCGGCTGGCAGGGTCCTGTCGCCCTCGGGGCCTTGCAAGGGCAAGTAGTAGGCGGTGCCTTCGTTCCAGGCGAAGCTCAGCCCCACCAGGTCGGCATCGCGGGGCTTCAGACCGGTCGTCTCGGTATCCACGGCGAATCGCGGTTGCTCCGACAGCGCGGCGACAAACTTGCTCAGGGCCTCGGGCGTGTCGACGGTGTGGTACTCGTGATCCCAAGTCACACTGGCGGTGCTGAGGTTCAGCCGCCGGACGTGATCGGTGTGGCTGCGGAACTCCATCCGCTGAAAGAAGGCCTCGGCCCGGGACAAATCGACGTTGCCTGGCCGTGCCTGGTCCCAAGGCAATTCGATGGGCACGGTGTCGTTGAGCAGGCAAAGCTGCTGGCTGAGCAAGGCCTGTTCGCGGAAGGTGACCAGATTCTCTTGCTTCTTGCTCTTTTTCATCCGGCCTTCGGCGGCGGCGGCCAACACCTCGTCGAGCGTGGCAAACTCGCCCAGCAAGGTTTGGGCCGCCTTGGGGCCAATCAGGGGCACGCCCGGCACATTGTCGACCGAATCGCCGGTGAGTGCCTGAAAGTCGACGACCTGATCCGGCCGCACGCCCCATTCGGCGGCCAGGTCCTCGATCGAGAACATTTTTCGTTTGGCGGCGTTGAACAGAAACACGCGGTCGGTCAAAAGCTGCCGGCAGTCTTTGTCGCTACTGACAATCGTGCAGGCCCCGCCTTTGATGGCGGTTTCTCGGGCGATGGTGGCCAGCAGGTCGTCGGCCTCGTAGCCCAAGAGTTCGAGGGCGGGGATATCGAAGATCTCCAGAAACTCGCGGATCAGCGGCAACTGGGGCACCAGATCGATGGGGGTCTCGTCGCGATGGCCCTTATAGTCGGGGTACATCTCGTGGCGGAAGGTTGGGCCTTCGGCGTCGAAGCAGCAAAACAGGTAGTCGGGCTTGCGTTCGGCCAGAATCTGCAGCACATCGTCGACGAATCCCCGCAGCGCGCCGGTGGGCACGCCTTCGGGATTGGTGAGGTCCGGCATGGCATGGAACCGCCGGTAGATCAGACCCGGGGCGTCGATCACCCATTCGGAATGGCCTTCGGTCGGCCCCTCGGGTGGGGCGGCGATGGTGGCGGTCGGCGTGGGAGCCGCGGCGACGGGGTCGTCGACTCCGGGCAGCATCCCTTGGCGGGGGTTGGTCGACTTTTTGCGTCGTGAAGGCATCGCACCGAGTGGCCCGAACCAGAAAGGCCGCTGGCCGGAGCGCTTACGGACGCTTGCCTGCTGAACCGCGCGGCGGTGCCGATCGTAGGGACAGGAACGAAGCTGTGTCAACGGTGAGGCCCATCCCAGGCAGAAAGGCGATAAGCCCCGGGGGCGGATGAACCGATGATGAAAAAATGGCGACGCGCCCCCCGCAGGTTTGGTAGAATCGTCAAGGGTGGCGCCATTTGCGCCCCGAGCAATCGACAAGGTGGGAAACTTCCCGGCGGCGCGTGCGGGGAGTAAACTAGAGTTTGGGAAGGCGGGCGTGGGGCCTTTGGCCCAAAGTGCGAATGGCCCAGAGTGCGAAGCAAGTCTGCCACTGGCAGGCGGATTCGCATCGGCCGTAGCCAGGCCCAAAGACCAGGCGAACGGCGTTCGTGTCACTTGACGCCCGGGACGCACGAACCCAACCGACAGGCGAGAAGGCGGCCGAGGCCGACCTCGCGAGCGGCGGGCACGGGGCAACATCGGGACAATCTTTCGATTCGGAGGACTGGGGATGGGACGCGGCGAGTACAAGGGCCTGGTGGCCGCGCTGATTATTTTTGGCGTGCTGTGGGTGGTGTTGGGCGTCACGACGGTGGTGTTCTTCAACCAGTTCAATGAGATGGAACAGAAGTTCCAGACCGCGGAAGCCGCCAGAGCGTCTGCCGAACAGAAGGCCCGCGAAGAGCAGCAGAACATCAACCGCCTGAAGCTGATCATCGGGGTCGACGAGAACACCCCGGTCACGCAGATCCAAAGCGAGATCATCGAAGAGGACATGACCCGCTACGGCGAGGGGTTGCTTCAACAGGGTGCCCTGGACCCGACGGAATTCAACTACCGCATGATGCTGGATCGGCTGGAAGCCGTGATTCTTGCCTCGAAGGCGGACGCCCTGACCCAGAAGACGGCCGCCGAAGACGTGCAGGACAGTCTCAAGC
>JBJHDE010000381.1:2441-5813 GCA_050486385.1 Planctomycetales bacterium
GTCTCAAGCAGACCGAGGACGCCGCCGCCGCCAAGCTGCGTCAGGCCCAGCAGGCCCAGCAGAAGGCCGCCGACGAGCTGAATCAAGAGAAGACCAAGCACACCCAGGCGTTGCAGCAACTGCGTCAGGGCTACGACGGCCAGATCGCCCAGTTGCGGCAGACCATCAATCAGTTCAACAAAGAGAAAGAACAACTCATCACCGACAAGGGGCGTGCCGAGAGCCAGTTGGCCCAGGCCCGCGGACGGATCGATGACTTGTCGCGTCAACTGGCCGAGTACCGCGGCGAGACCCCCGTCCCGCCGGATGGACAGATCACGCTGGTGGATAACCGCACCGGCACGGTTTACATCAACCTGGGGTCGGCCGATGGCTTGCCCGAACGCCTGACCTTCAGCGTCTACAGCCCCGAGACCAGCGAGGTCACCCAGGACACGCGGCCTCGAGGGGCGATTGAGGTCTCGCGGATCGTGGGCGAACACCTGGCCCAGGCCCGCATCACCCAGGCCGATGTGCTGAAGCCCCTGCGGCCGGGCGATCGGATTCACACCCCCAGTTGGAAGCCCGGCGCCCAGCAGAAGTTTGCCCTGGCGGGCTTTTTGGACATCGACGGCGATGGCCAAGCCGACAACGCCGCCTTGCGGCTGATGATCGAGCGGGCCGGAGGCCGCGTGGTGGCCGAAATCGAGTCGACCGGCGATCTGCGGGGCGAACTGACCGACGACACGAACTTCCTGATCCTGGGTCAGATGAGCGGTGCCGCCGCCCAACCCCTGCATCAAGCCAGCAGCGACCTGGAAAGTGCCGCCTCCCGCCGGGGCGTTAAGGTCATCTCGCTGGATCAATTCCTCGACATGAGCGGCCACAAGCGGGGTTCGCGGGTGTATCAGCCCGGCAGCGGACGCGACTACAACCTGCGAGGCGGCCGCGGCGGCTACTGAGGCCAAACACCCCAGAGGTCGCCAGCGTCAGCCGCCTTGGGGTTGGCCACGTTGACAATCGCAAGCAGAGCCCAGGCCCCTGGCCTGGGCTCGCTTCGCGCGCGTTCGGAGATCCCGTGCGGCTCGCAGATCCTGGCCCTCACACCCCTTGTGGGGAGCCCTGGCCTCGTCAGGGCTGGCGGAAACACGCGAGCGGACTAGTCGGATTGTAGCGGCGGCGTGTATCCTGATTATCGGTCCAACAGTTTGCCGTCGGGGGCGAACACTCGGACAGGGGCGCAGGGACTGGTGTCCTGGGTCCATGGGGCCAGTCGTTGGTTCCGCCCAAGATCCTTCGAGACCCGCTCGACCAAGGCCGCCGTGAGCAAGACGTTTCGCCATTCGCAGAGCAACGGCGACGGCTTCGAAGTCCGCTTCGAGCCGATTCCGCTCGAGGACCGTCGGGGCCCGTTGCCAGAAAAGACCGAGCGGGTGTTGCCAGAGCTTACGCCAGTGGCCCCGCAACCGGCGGAAATGCTGCTGGACGACCCGTCGGTCGATCCGCTGCTGCCCCGCCCTCGCCGACGTTGGTGGCTGCGGGGGCTGATGCTGGTCTTGCTGATTGGCCTGGGCGTGCTGCTGGCCATGCTGCCGGACCTTGTGGCCGAGTACCCCTGGAGCCGCAACCAGGCAATCTCGCTGGCCCTGCCGGCCAACGAAGGCTCGGTGAGCAGCGAGCGGGCGCGTTTCGGCTGGCTCGAACCACCGGTGGTGTGGAACCTGGCGATCTCCGACGACCAAGGCCAGCCGGTCCTCAAGGTCGGCCAGGTGCGATTCCGCCGCGACCTGTGGCGGCTGGTTGCCCAGCGCGGGCACTACGGGCCGGTTCAGGTCTGGACGCCCGAGGTCCGCTTCCGCCTGCAAGGTGACCGGCTGTTGGGGCCCGAATGGCTGCCGCGGGGCGAGCGAGCACCGCAAGAATTGGCCCTGACTTTGGAAGACGGGCGATTCGAGCTGCTCGCCGAGGACGGCCAGACCCCGCTGCTGAATCTCCGCGACATCAGCGGTCGGGTGCTGCTGCACGACGATCCCGACCAGGATTCGCCCTGGGAATTGGCCGCCCGAGTGGGTGCCGACTTGGAACTGGCCGCCGATGGCCGGGTCGAGACCGGTCGCGAGATTGTGGCTTTGCACTTACTAGAGGCCAAACCGGCCGATGGCGGTTGGGGCGTGAGCCTCACCGGCCAGCTCAGTGGCCGAGGCACCCGACACCTGCTGGAACTGCAAGGCGAACTCCACGGCGATTTGGCCCAGCTCAGCCCCCGGCTGGACGCATGGCTCCCCATCGAGGTCCGGGCCGAGGGGCGGCAAGTCAGTCAGTTTCGCGTGAGTGGACGACTCGGCGAGTTGGCCCAGTTGCCCCCAGGGGCCGGTTGGCACACCGCGGTGGGTCTGTTTGAAGGCGAGGCCACGCCGGCTTGGGATCGGCTTACACTGGGCGGATTGGCTCTGGGTCGCGGCCTGGCCCACATCAAGCTGGCCAACGGCATGCTGGATGTCGCCGCGGTGGAAATCCCCTGCCACTCGGGCTGGGCCCACCTGCGGGCCTCGGTCGATCTTCGGGGCGAGCAACCCGCCCTGATGTTGCCGGCCGGCCCGCTGCTTGAGGATGTCCGCGTGACGCCGGCCATGTGCCAGACGTGGCTCAAGTACCTGGCACCCATCGTGGCCAACGCCACGCAGGTGGAAGGGCGGCTGTCACTGGATCTTGCCGCCGGCCGCCTGCCGTTAGATGTGCTGGACCCAGAGGCCATCGCCCATGGTGGCGATCTCGGCGGGCGATTGCGGCTCGATTCCGTGGAAGTCGGGGTCGCACCGCTGCCGGCCCTGTTGGCCAAGACGTTTGGCCTGCCGCATTCGGTGCGGCTGGTGGATGGGGCCGATGTCGAGTTCCGCATGCACAATGGCCAGCTTTATCACCGCGGATTTGCCTTCCGCTTGGGTCCGTTGCAGGTGCAAAGCGAAGGCAACGTGGGCTGGGATCAATCCATCGACCTGGTCGCCGACGTCCACATTCCCGCCGACACCGAGTTGCCGGGTCGGATGTTGCCGGGCCTGCGGGGCCGAACCATGCGGGTGCCGATTCATGGAACCCTGTCGGATCCCAAAATCGACCTGGGTCGGTTGACGGCCATGAACACCTCGGCCGCGCTGGGACGAGCCGACGACGAATCGGCCGCCCTGTGGCGGTTGGGTGCCCACTTTCTGCTGGGCGACGACCAGCAACCCGGCCTGGTCGAGATCCTGCGGCGGCTCCGCAAAGACGATTGACCCGCCTGGCCCGCTGCCCCCCGACGATTGCGATGACGCCCGAGATTCTGATGCAGCGTGTCAACGAGCAGGTGGCCCATCTGTGGATGGTGCGGACCTTTCTGAAGCACTCGCCCGAGGC
>JBJHDE010000382.1:0-1740 GCA_050486385.1 Planctomycetales bacterium
GTGCAATTGCAGGCCGCACACAACGACAGCATCACCGGCACTTCGACCAACACGCCCACCACCGTGGCCAGGGCCGCTCCAGACTCGGGGCCGTACAGGGCAATCGCCGTGGCCACGGCCAGTTCAAAGAAGTTGCTTGCCCCGACCAGCGAGCCGGGCGCCGCCACCGAATACCGCACGCCGGCCAGCCACATCAGGCCGTAGCCCACCGTCCAGATCAAGTAAACCTGGATGATCAGCGGGATGGCGATCAACACCACATGCACGGGGTTGGCCAAAATGGCGTCGGCCTGAAAGGCAAAGATCAGCACCAGCGTCGCCAACAGGGCCGACACCGTGACCGGCTGCAACCTGGGCAGCAAGGCATTCTCGAACCAGGCCACACCCTTGGTCCGCACCAGGATCGTACGCAGCAGTGAACCCACCGCCAACGGCACGACGATAAAGATCACCACGCTCCAGGCCAACACCTCAAACGGCACGGTCAGCCCGGCGGCCCCAATCAGGATGCCCACGATAGGGGCGAACAAAAACAGCATGACCAGGTCGTTGACGGCCACTTGCACCAGCGTGTAGGCCGGGTCGCCATCGGTCAGGTAACTCCAGACAAACACCATGGCCGTACACGGCGCGGCGCCCAGAATAATGACACCCGCCAGATACTGCCGGGCCAGTTCGTCATCGAGCCAGGGTGCAAAGACGACCTGAAAGAACAGCCAGCCGATGGCGAACATCGTAAAGGGCTTGATCAACCAGTTGACCACCAAAGTGATGCTCAACCCCCGCGCCCGCCGGGTGACGGCCAGGACCGACGAGAAATCGATCCGCATCATCATCGGGATGATCATCAGCCAGATGAGCACCGCAATCGGCACGCTGATCTGGCTGCCTTCGCCAAACTCCAGGCTGCGAAGCTGGCCGGTAAATTGCGGAAAGCCTTGCCCCAGCAAAACGCCCACCACCATGCACAGGGCCACCCAGACCGACAGGTAGCGATCAAAGAAGCCGATGTGCTTGCGTTTCGGCACCGAGGATTGGTCAGGCGGCGTTGTCTGAGACATGCTGGCCGGTCGCTATCAGGGTGGGGCTCGCGGCTGCTGCGTGCAACGCTTCACCCAATCACCACGAACCCCAGGGAGCTTGCGCGTCGCCAGGCGTTCCCACAAGGTTGGGCGGCGGCAAACGCCCGCGATTCAAGAATTCTTCACATGCGTTCGACCTTCTCGACCGACAGTCGGCCCATCTGATCGCGGACCGTGCTGGCGATGGCAATCAGCTCGCCGATGTTTTCGAGGGTGACCAGGCCGACGGGCTGGCCATCGCGGAGCACCGGGACGCTGCCGCACCGCTTGGAGCGCATCTTCTCGAACAGCTTCTCCAGGCTGTCGTCCTCCTCGGCCAGGCCGCAGTCTTCGGTGATGTATTCGCCGATGGGCGTGCTCCGCGGCGCCTGCGCCAGGGCCTGGAACAGCCGCTCGCGAGCCAGCAGCCCCAAGAAGCGATTGTCGTGATCCACCACAGGAAAGTCTTGCTGGCTACCGGCCAGCAATTCATCGACGGCATCTTCCAGGGTGCTGTCGCGATACAGGGTGTGGAAGTTGGTGATCATCGCCTGCCGCACCGGCATGCCATGCAGGACCGAGGTCAGCCGCACGTGCTCGCTCTCGGCCTGAGCGCCCAGATACACGAAGATGGCAATAAACAGCAGCAGCAAGTTGCCGCCCATCAGCCCCAACAGGG
>JBJHDE010000382.1:1750-5806 GCA_050486385.1 Planctomycetales bacterium
CAACAGGGCAAACAGAATGGCCATGAATTGGCCCACACCCGCGGCCAGTTCGGTGGCGCGAACGCGATTCATCTTCATGGCCAACAGCGCCCGCAACACCCGACCGCCATCCATGGGGAAGGCGGGCAGCATGTTGAAGATGACAAGAAACACGTTGACCGCCGCCAGGTTGGCCAGAAAGTTGGGCAGCCCCACCACGCTGGGAATCGCCTCGTCCATCAGCGGAGTCAGCTCCTCGCCCTCGAGTCGGGTGATCAGCGGCAGCAGCGCGATCAGGATCCCGGCAATCACCACATTCACCGCCGGTCCGGCCAGGGCGATGGCCAGTTCGCGGCCGGGTTCTTCGGGGATCCGTTCCAGTCGCGCGACGCCGCCGATGGGCAGCAGGATGATGTCGCGGGTCTTGATGCCGTAGCGCTGGGCCGTCAGGGCGTGGCCCAGCTCGTGCAGCACGACGCAACCGAAAATCGCCAGGACGAAGCCCAGGCTCCAGGCCACCTGAATGGCAATCTCGGCCGGCGGGGGAACCGGATCCAAGGCGTAGGCCCGGCGGACCTCGACCAGGGCCCAGACGACCAGCAGGATGAGAAACGTCCAGTGGACGTAAATGCCAATGCCCGAGACACGGACCAGGGGGAGCGACCAGGCTCTCATTGTGTTTTCGCCACGCGGAGGTCGGAACAAACCACTGGGGACGTGGCATTCTTGGTCGGTGGAGGCTTGGCCGTCAACGTGTACCCGCATTGGGGATTCGCCCGGCGGGGTCAATCGAAGACCACGCTCGCCGCGTCGAACACCGGGCCTTCGACACATGTGCGGCGATAATCCCAGCCCTCGGGCGTGCGAATCTTGGCCACGCAACTGAAGCAGATACCCAGCCCGCAGGCCATGGGGGTCTCCAACGACAGCCGACACGGCACCCCGGCCGACACCGCCCGCTGGGCGACGGCGGCCATCATGGGTTCAGGACCGCAGCACACAATGCGCAGGTCCTGGCCGGCACACTCGGCCAGCAAGTCGTCGAGCAAATCGGTCACCAAACCGTGGTGACCGCGGCTGCCGTCGTCGGTGCTCAGGCGGACCTCAACCCCGGCGGCGGCGAATTCGTCCAACCCGGCGAAGGCGTCGGCCGTGCGAGCCCCGTACAGCAGGGTCACCCGATCGGCCGGGGCCAGCACATCGCGGGGCGGATTGCCGTAGCGGCATTGCCCCAGCATCTCGCGAGCCACCGCCAAGAACGGCGTCTGGCCAATGCCCCCGGCCACCGCGACCAGGTGCCCGGCGGGTTCGGGCGCAAAGCCGTTGCCCAAGGGGCCCCACACGCTGAGCGATTGCCCAGGCAGCACCGTGGCCAATCGCTGGGTGAGATTGCCTTGCACCAGGTAGATGACTTCCACGCCGCGCGGGCGTCCGCCGGCATCGGGAATGGTCTCCCACAGGGCCAAGGGCCGGCCCAGCAACGGATCGTCGCCGGGCACTTTGACCATGAGAAACTGTCCCGGCACAATCCGCTCGGCCAGCCAAGGGGCCTCCACCCGCAATCGCCAGGTGTTGCGGGCGACCAACTCGTTGGCCTCCACGCGGACCAGGTCCTGCCGGGCGTGGTCGGGCCAGTACATGGGGACGTCGTCGGCCATGGGCGGCACGCTCTTCCAAGGCGGGGGTCATCCAGATCGGCGGCGGGTGCTTTTCTTTTTGCCTGACGGCCTGCCGGGAGCGGGCCCACCGGATCGTGCGGCCTTCTTGCCGGGCGGTCGTCGAGGTCGCCCACCGCCGCTGGGCGGGGGATCGGCCGAGGGTCGCCGCTTCTTGTGTTTGCGGGCCTGCTGTTTAACCTCCGCCGTCGGAATGCCCGCGGCCACCTCCTGCAGGGCGTGAACCTCGTCGGGATGCAGTCGGCGGAACTCGCCCGATTGCAGATCGCCCAGCCGCAACGGACCGACGCTGATTCGCCGCAGGGTCAGCACCTTGTGGCCCAGCTTGGCCAGCATCCGGCGGATGACACGGTTCGTGCCTTCGGCCAAGGTGATCTCAAGCCAGGTGCTATTGCCTTGCTTCTCCTTGGCCCTGACCGATTTGCACTGGGCCTTGCCTTCGGCCAGGTGGACACCTTCGGTGAGTTGGTTCAACACCTCGCGGGGCGGCTGGCCGGCGACTTGAACCCGGTAAAGTTTCTCGACCCCGTAGCGGGGATGGGTCAATCGCAAAGCCAGCTCGCCATCGTTGGTCAGCAGGATCAGGCCTTCGCTGTTGCGATCGAGTCGACCCACCAAAAACAAGCGTTCGCGGGTCTCGGGCAGCAGGTCGATCACCCGCGGCCGGCCCTGGGGATCGCGATCGGTGGAGACAATGCCCTTGGGCTTGTGGACGGCGTAGTAAACCTTGCCCGGCAGGCGGATTCGCTCGCCGTCGACCAGCACTCTCTGCTGCTGGGGATCGACCCGCACCCCAAGTTCTGAGAGAATCTCTCCATCCACTTCCACCCGCCCCGTGGTGATCAGCTCCTCGCAGTCGCGGCGGCTTCCAAAGCCCGCGGCCGCCAGCACTTTCTGCAAGCGTTGCGCCTCGGGCGGATAGGTCGTCTTGCGGCGGCTTTTGGGCGGAGTGTCCGCTTGGGGCTCAATCGGGGTGGGCGATTGCGGGGCCGCTCGGGGCTTGGGCCGCCGAGCGCCTGGCGACGCAGCGGGCCGTGGGCCCGACGATTTGCGACCGCTGGGTCGGGGGCCGCCAGGTTGGGGCGGGCGAGATCGGCGACCCTTCTGCATGGGGGATTCGTTCTCGGAACAGAGAGCTTGGACGCGGATGGAGCGGAAACTGTCATTCTAGCAGCCGGCCGCCCGCTGGCGAGACGCCACGCGAGTTCGGCGGCCAACCGGTTCGCCGCGGCGAACCAAAAAATCGGTCTGGCGGGCTCGGCCCGGATTGGTCACATTCCCCCACCCACTAAATTGGAAGACGCCGTATGTCGGACGCCTCCTCGCCCCCCGAACGCCAGGACCCGAGCATGAGTGACGCCACCGCCGCACGCCCGAGCGACTCCGCGACCCACATGGAACCGCTGTCGTCGATTCAGCGGGTGGGGCCCATGCGTCGGCTGTACAACTGGGTGTTGAGCTGGGCCGAGACGCGGTACGGCACGCCGGCGTTGGCGACCATCTCGTTTACCGAGAGCAGCGTATTTCCGATTCCGCCGGACGTGTTGCAGATTGCCCTGAGCGTCTCGAAGCCACGGTGGAGCTACTGGTACGCTTTCGTCAACACGGTGGCCAGCGTGGCCGGCGGGGTGTTGGGGTGGGTGATTGGTTATGCCTTGTGGCAGAGCTTCTCGTGGTTCTTCTTTGGCTACGTGCCGGGCTTCACCGAGAAAAACTTCAGCCTGGTGGGCGAGCGGTATCAGGAAAGCGCGATGCTGGCCATCATTGGCGCGGCCTTCACGCCAATTCCCTTCAAGATCTTTACCATCGCCGCGGGGGTGTTCGTCGTGCCGTTGTGGACGCTGGTGATTGCCGCGTTCATCGGTCGCGGGGCCCGCTTCTTCCTGGTGGCCACCGCCATCTTTTTGTTTGGCGAGAAGGTCAAGCACTACCTCGAAAAGTACTTCGAGATCGCCGCGGTGCTGCTGTTCGCCCTGCTGATTGGCGGCTTCATCGTCGTGAAGTATCTACTGCACTGAGCCTGCTGCCATGGTAACCCTTCACGCCCCGGGCAGCAGCGAGGGTGCGGGTTGGCCGGAAAATGGGCTGGCAAAGGCGTTGGTCACGTCGGCGACGATGGTGGGGCCTTGCTGGCGGCAGGTGGCGACGATGCTGAGTTAGAAACCGGACGCTCACGCGTTCCAGCTCATGATTCATCACCACCGGAACTCTACCAATTCCACCAACTCCATTAGCCCTCGGGCGTTAGCCCGGGGTTCTTCCCAAACATCCACGGCTTGGCGACTCGTTACCGGTGCCTGCGATCGTTTACGAACACGGCAAGCGGTACCGGGAGACCCTGAACAGGAAACCTGTTGAACCACGAAGATACGAAGAGCGCGAAGATGTCGTGCCCCACCTT
>JBJHDE010000383.1:0-688 GCA_050486385.1 Planctomycetales bacterium
GGCGACGGGCGAGCTGGATCTGGGCGGCGGGGACGGATGCCCCGGCGGCGGCGGCCCGCTCAAGAAAGGCCAATCCCTGTTGAGCGAGCGGTCGTGCTCGTTCGGGCTGAGCCAGTTGGGTCCGCTCGTGGGCTTCGACCACCAGGCTGATTCCCAGCGATTGCAGAGCCTGCGCGAATTCGGCGTCGTACTCCAGGGCCTTGAACCAATGCCCGCGGGCTTGGGCCCGGTTGTCGGCATGCCATTGGCCCAACCACCAGTGGGCTTCGGCCGAGGTCGGCTGCCAGGCCAGGGCCTGCCGAGCCCGCTGGATGGCTTGATCGGTGTCGCCCTGCCCAGCGGCCGACCGGCCCCAATCCAGATACATGCGGGCCAGGCCGCTTTGGGTCTCGGCGTCGTGGGGGTCGCGTTCCAGCGAGGCCAGGAACGCGGCCTCGGCCTCCTCAAACCGACCCTGGCCGGCTTGCAATTCGCCCAGGTTGCTCCAAGCCAGTGGGTCGTCGGCATCCAGGGCCACGGCGGCTTGCAGGGCCGCGATGGCTTGCTCGGGTTGGTCGGCCACCACGGCGGCCTCGGCCAAATGGCGTTGGGCCTCGGGCGTGTGGGAGGCAATTGACGCCAAGATCGACGCCCGGGCCAAGCGGCTTTCGGGCGAATCGGTGTGCCGCAGTTCCATCCAGGTCAGCAG
>JBJHDE010000383.1:698-5805 GCA_050486385.1 Planctomycetales bacterium
GAACAAGGCCCACTTGGCCGCGTGTCCGGCTCCGCTGGCCAGTCGGCTGGCGCTGAGTTGCCACGAAGTCGACAAACCCAGCGCGGCGCGGTTTTCGGGTTCGCGGACCTTCCAGATAAACCCGTCGAAGTAATAGTGCAGCAGTGTGCTGGTCGCCAGGCAAGCCAGCACGATAGTGGCCAGGTCGCCGGGTTGCACGCCGTCGGCAAACCATCGCAGCGAACCGAATGCCGCGATCAATCCCAGGTACAGGCCCAACACCAGCCAACCGTTGCTCACCAGCCGTTGGGCCCACGGGCGGCCTTCGCCCAGGCGACTGACACTGCGGCGGTTAAAGACCCACACAATCGCCAGGTATTGCACGGCGTGGTAGATCTCAAACATGGCCACGCCCACCAACACATGCACCCCGGCCGAACCGCACAGCCACCAGATCCAGGCGGTCGCGGCCAACAGCAGCAGTTTGTTCCAGGCCAGCCGTCCGCGATGCACCAACGTTGTGGCCAGGTGCCAGGCATAGACCCCGGCCAGCCCGACGCACAGCACTCCCACGACCCAGCGCAGGCCGGTGATCCACTCGGGGCCAAACAGCGGCAGCCCGCTTTGCCAGCCGACCAGCAGCAGGTGATACATCCGCGTATCGCTGAACACGGTGCCCGCCACAAACACCGCCACGCACATCCAGAAGTCGAGCTGGCCGGTGGCCTCCGAAGGCCGACCGCCGCCGGGCTGCTTGATCTCGTAGATTCGTAAAAAGCCGTAGGTCTGCATCAACCCATGCCAAATGGCCCACAGCAGAATCAGCACCTGCAAGCCCTGCAGCCCCGACTGAAAGCTCAGCCAACAGGTGGCAAACACCACCGGCGGCACCACGATCAATCGCAGTCGAAACCGCTGGAACAGCCCCCGGTCGCCATACGCCCGCAAAAAGCCGGGCAGATGATGGCCAAACGAGGCAAACGAGATGGCCACCAGCCAAATGAGTTCGACCGTCGAGAAGCGTCGCACGACCTCGACCACCGGCCAGATCAACAGCGGTGTGGCCACAAACAGCAGCAGGTCCCAAACCGGCGAAATAATCCAACCGGCCCACGGCTGGCGTTGGGTCGGGGGTGCCTCGGGTGTGGCGGCAACGGCACTCATCGCGCGGCAAAACCCCTTGGCTGGGGAGGAATGGATGGGGCGGCGTTCACTGCACCCCATCGCACAGGCGTTCGGGCCAGGTCGGCGGCTGGCGGGCGGCTCCCTGAGAAGCATCGACCCCAGGACCCTGGGGCAATCAGCCAAGCCCCGACACATGCGCTAGCCCCACTCTTCCCAGGCGGCACCTTAGGGGTCACCCGCCCAGATTGGCCAACACGCGGTGGGAGCGTGCCCCCCTTGTCCAAGAGGACAGCGCGCCCAGGTCTCCTCCATCATACAATCCTGACAGGCGGCAGGTGTGGATTGGCGGCGGCAAATCCGTGGGGGAGCGAGTTTCGTGGCGGGACACGCAGACCACCATTGGAGGGGAATGCGAGAACTGACCTGGATCGAACAGCCGGTTTCATCCTAAACTAGGGAGACAGCCCAATCGGCAGGGTTTGCCGGGTTGCTGGAGTTTGTTTTCTTTTTTTTCCATGGGTGACGGATGTTGACCAGATTCCTCCTCACGGTGGCTGCCTCGCTCATTTTGGGTCTGGGGGCCGTCTCGGCGCAGCAGGGAGAAGAGCTGCCGCCAGTGCAAGTGCGGGCCGAGCAGTTCCCCGAGTTCCTCGCGGAATGGAAAGTCATCTTCGAACGCGGCACCGCCATCGAAGAGGCCTACGAAGCCGCCTCGCCCGAGAAGCGGGCCGAATTGGACAAGGAACTCGACGCGCTCGAGCAGCGGGCCATGCGGACGCAGCAGCAGTTGTTTGCCTCGGCCGAGGCAGCCTACAAGGCCGATCCGGCCAAGTATCCTGAAAGCGGCGAGGTCCTGGTGGCGATTGCCGGTCACGCGATGATGGCCGACGACCGCGGCGAGGCCGCCCGACTGCACGAGCTACTGATGGGTGGCAACCCGACCGAGCCCGACATGCTGTTGGCCATCGCCGAGCAGTCGCTGCGGCTGGGCAATTACAATCGGGCCCGGGATTTGTCGGACAAGGTCCTGGCCGGTGACGATCCGAACCTGGCCGTGCTCAACCTGGCGGCCGTGGCCGCGGTGGGTCAGAACAAACTGGCCGAGGCCGAGCAGTACTTGGCCCAAGCCAAACAGAAGGACGTGCTTGAGCCGTTCACCGCCGCCTACCTTCGCGAGATCCAAAGCCGTCGCCGCGATATCGAAGCGGCCGACTGCCCGCAGGTTCTGCTCCGCACCAGCAAGGGCGACATCTACCTGCAACTGTACGAGAACGAAGCCCCCAACACCGTGGCCAACTTCATTAACCTGGTGGAAAAGGGCTTCTACAACGGCCTGAGTTTCCATCGGGTGATTGAAGGCTTCATGGCCCAGGGCGGCGACCCCAAGGGCGATGGCACCGGAGGTCCCGATTACCGCATCAAGTGCGAGTGTTTCAAGCCCGACTACCGGGTCCACTTTGCCTACACGCTGGCCATGGCCCACGCCGGTCGCGACACCGGTGGCAGCCAGTTCTACATTACCTTCGCTCCCACGCCGCACCTCGATGGCCGTCACACCGCGTTCGGCCGGGTGATCAAGGGCATGGAAGTGGTCGACCAGCTTCAGGTGACCCAACCCGGAAGCGGCCCCGAGCCCGACAAGATTATCTCGGCGCATGTCGTGCGGAAGCGCGATCACGAGTACAAGCCCGAGACGCAACCCAAGGAAGCCCGGCCCCCCCTGCCCGGCCTCCGCTGATCGCGGCTTTCAAGCCGATCTCTCACTCGCGGTCGTGACCTCCCGTTCGCAGGTCACGACCGCTTTTGTGTTGGGGGAACACCACTTTCGCCCCAGATTCGCCCCGGATTGCCCTGGCCGCAGGCTCGCGAAGTTGGGCGATTTGCCAAAGCTCGGATCGCGCCCCCCACCCCTGACCGCTCGACTTGCCGACGCGGGGGTTGTAGACTCCTTAGGGTGTTATGCCACTGGATTCCCCTCGTTTCATGCGCGATTGCTATGGTTCAGACCTCCGACGCCTATCTCCAAGAGTATGTGCGGGCGATTCCGGATTTCCCCAAGCCGGGGATCCTGTTTCGTGATATCACGCCGCTGTTGGCCGAACCCGCGGCGTTTGCGGCCGCCATCGAACGCATGGCCGAACCCTATCGCGGCCAACCCATCGATGTGGTCGGGGCCGCCGAAGCCCGCGGCTTCATCTTTGCCGCTCCGCTGGCCTTGCAGCTTGGCGTGGGATTCTTGCCCATCCGCAAGCCCGGCAAGCTGCCCTTCCAAACCCTGAGCCATAGCTACGAACTCGAATACGGCAACGACAGCCTGCAAATCCACGTCGATGGTATCGGGGCGGGCCAACGGGTATTGCTGGTCGACGACCTGCTGGCCACCGGCGGCACCATCGGCGCTTGCTGCAGCCTCGTGGAACAGGCCGGTGGCGAAGTCGCCGGGTGTGCCTTCTTGATTGAGCTGCTGGGGCTGGGCGGAGCCGGCCGACTGGGCGGGCGTCCCTACACCCGGGTGCTGACCTACTGAGCGCGCTTGGTCACGCGCACCACCCCCGTCGAGGGCCAGCACGGTGGACGCAATGCCTCCGGAGCCCGAATCGACGAACCTGCACGATGAGCTGCTCCTGAGCCTGGTTGCCGGCATTGGCCCGCGGCTGCGACGCAACCTGCTCGGCGTGTTCGGATCGGCCACGGCGGTGCTGGATGCCCCCCGCTCTCAACTGGCCGAGGTGCCCGGGATTGGCCAGAAGCTGGCCGATTCGGTCAGCAACGCCCGGGGCTCGATCGACCTGGATGGCGAACTTGAATTGATTGCCAAGCATACCGCCCAGCTTGTCTTTCAAGGCCATGCCCCCTACCCCCGGCTGCTGAACGAGATTGTCGATCCCCCGCCCTTGTTGTATGTGCGAGGCACACTGACCGAGGCCGACAATCTGGCCGTGGCCATCGTGGGCACGCGACACGCAACGGCCTATGGCGAGCGTCAGGCCGAACGCTTTGCCCGGGGACTGGCCGCCGCCGGCGTGACGGTCGTGAGTGGCTTAGCGCGCGGCATCGACACCGCGGCCCACCGCGGGGCCTTGGCCGCCGGAGGCCGAACCATCGCCGTGTTGGGCGGGGGGCTGGCTCGGTGTTACCCGCCCGAGAATCGCCCGCTGGCCAGCGAGATTCTCACCAGTGGGGCGGTGCTCAGCGAGTTCGCCATGCGGACCGCTCCCACACGGGGAACCTTTCCGCAACGCAACCGCGTGATCAGCGGCATCGCGCTGGGGGTATTGGTGGTGGAAGCCCCGCCCAAAAGCGGATCGCTGATCACCGCCACCCACGCCACCGAGCAAGGCCGCGAAGTCTTCGCCCTGCCCGGACCAGTCGACAGCGCGGTGAGTCGCGGGTGTCATCAACTCATCCGGGATGGGGCGCGGCTGGTCGAGTCGTTTGAAGACATCCTCGACGAATTTTCCAGTTACCAGTTCACGCGGCCGGCAACCGCGACCACGGAACCCGAATCCGCCCGGCCCGCCGTTGTCCGCTCGCAGCCCACACCCAGGGAACCGCCCGAACCGCGGGAACCGCTCGAAGAGCTGGAACCCCACGAGGCCGCCGTGTTGGCCGCCGTACCGACCAGCCCGCAGCTCATGGACGAGATTCTGGCCGCCAGTGGCCTGCCGCCCCACGAGGTCCTCGGCCTGATTACCATTTTGGAACTCAAAGGCTACGTCCGCCGCGGCGAAGGCAACCGCTGGCAGCGGATTCGTTAGGGGCAGGGGCGCGGGGTTGCTAAGCGCTCACGCAACCGAATTCAATCTTGAAGGTGGCCAACGGTAGGCTCGATCCTACTGTTGCCTGCAAAAGTTTACGAACGAAATTCGTGGCACTGGTGGCTTGTCCACCAGTGTGCGGCTCAGTCGGACGGTTCCGCCAAAGTTGTTCCTGTTTGATGAGTAACGAGGACATCAGTCGAACAATAGCAGGCGTTGTTAAACACTGGTGGACAAGCCACCAG
>JBJHDE010000384.1:0-4031 GCA_050486385.1 Planctomycetales bacterium
GAGGGACCCAATACCGCTGAACCCCCGCGAGTGCCATCAGCGGGCCGACCGCCACTCGTCGTCGTCGGCACCCGGCAAGGGTCGGGGCATTGGCCGGGGTGTGTACCAGTCGTCCTCGCGCGACTGGGGTTGCGATCGCTCGTGGGTGGTGAGCCGGGCTCCCGTCGCCCCGCGGACGTCGTGGGCAAGCGCCCGGGGCGTGGGCTCGCGGGTGCCGTCGAGATCCTGCACCTCGCGGGCATCGCGGGGGGCGTCGGGATCGTAGCTCCGCCAGGCGGTGCGTCCGTCGCGGGCGTCATCATCGCGGAAGCGTTGTTCCAGGTCCGAGCGACCCCGCATCCGCGGCAATTGCGGCGCGGCGGCCGGCCGACTTCGATCGCGGCTGGCCGGTGGCAGGGCGCTGGGCAGACTGCGTCCCAAGCTGGGAACGCTGGTGCTCATGGGAGGTTCGTCGGGCTGACTGTAGATCGACGGTCCCGAGTCCAGCGGAGCCGCCGGGGCCGAGGTCGCCGGTTCGTAGATGCTACTTGACGAACTGGGCGAGTAGGTCGTGGTCGGGCTGGCCGCCGCGCGGGTCGTTTGATGACAGGTCGGGCAGGCGGTTCCCGCCGTGACCGTGCCGGCCGAGGCCAGCGCACTGGTGGTTGATGCCGTGACCGCGCGGTAAGTCGTGTAGGGCACCCAACGCCGTTGTGGCAGCATATTGGTCGAGGGCCGCAACGTGGTGACCATCTGACCCGTGGAGGGATCGCACACGCTGGTGGGACGATAGGTGGTCACCGGCACGCACACCGTGCATTGACGGTAAGCGGTTTCGGCCACGTAGTGCGTTGTCTGCTGCGGTCCCAAACAGGGGTTGCAGCCGGCGGCCGGGGGCTCGGGGCAGCGATTGTGGTGACCGAACAGGCAGCACCAACCGTGCGAAAACCAGTTGCCGCACTGGGCTGCGGCCGAATCGGCCAGGGCCATCCAGACGAGCACGACCAGGGCGAACGAGAAATGCTTGCCGCGTTTCATTGCGAGTCCGACGCCACCGCGCCGCGGAATGTGGAACGAAACCTCTCAACCAAAGGTTACGCCCCGGGAGTGTCAAGCCATTCCGGTTCGGAAGAGTTTGCCCGCCGCAGGGCCCAGGGCCGTGCAATCGGCGGAATCGGTGCCATCGGCGCTGCTTGCCGGTTGTGAGGCCCCCTCAGCCCACATCGCCCAGGTCGAACACCCGACCGTACTTGCGGTGGACAATGGCACCGAGATCGGTCCAGGGACCGGGCCAGCCCTGGGGCGAATCCAGCAGAGTGGCGGCCTCGGCCTTGGCCAGGCTCAGCAGCTCGGCGTCGGCGGCCAGATCGGCCACGTACAAGGGCGGCAGCCCACTTTGCCGCGTGCCCAAAAAGCTGCCCGGCCCGCGAAGCTGAAAGTCCAACTCGGCCAGGGCGAAGCCGTCGTGGCTGGTCTCGAACGCTTCCAGCCGCCGCCGACCCGTCGCGTCCTCCGGCGATCCGAACACGGTGCAGTAGCCAGGCCGGGGGCCGCGGCTGATCCGCCCGCGAAGCTGGTGCAGGGTGGCCAGGCCGAAGCGGTGGCCTTGTTCGATGGTCATCAAGGTGGCATTGGGCACGTCGACGCCAACCTCCACGACCGTGGTGGCCACCAGTACCTGGGTCCAGCCCTTGCGGAAATCGTCCAGCACCCGCTGTTTGTCGGCCGTGGGCAATTGGCCGTGCAACAGCCCCAGCCGATAACCGGCCAAGGCCCCAGAACTCAGTTCATCGAACACCTGCTCGACGCCCAACGGGGCCACCGGTCGCGCTTCGTCGACCGCGGGGGCCGCCGTCGTGTCGGGTGCTTCCTCAGCCTGTGGCGTGGGGACCTCTTGCCGGATTCTGGGAGCGATGACATAGGCCTGATGGCCCGCATCCAGCTTCTTGCGTACAAAGTCCCACCATCGCTCGCGGTGATCGTCACCCACGCAGTACGTGTAGACCGGGGCCCGACCCGGCGGGCGATCGGTGACGGTCGTAATGTCCAAATCGCCGTACAGCGTCAGGCCCAGCGATCGCGGGATGGGCGTCGCGCTCATCACCAGCACATGGGGCGACTTGCCCGCCGCGCGGAGCCCCGCCCGTTGCCGCACGCCGAACTTGTGCTGTTCGTCGATGACCGCCACGCCCAGCCGGGGAAACTCGACGCCTTGGCTCAGCAGGGCCTGGGTTCCCACAATCAGGTCGAGTTCGCCCGAGGCGATCTGTTCGCGAATCCGTTGCCGCTGGTGCGGCGGCAGGCTGCCGGTCAGCACCGCGCGGCGGACTCGGCTGGCCGAGAGCAATCGGTCGATCGCCTGCCCATGCTGCTGGGCCAGCACTTCGGTGGGACACATGAGCACGGCCTGATGCTCGTTGGCCACGGCCACCAGCATGGCGTATAGGGCCACCACGGTCTTGCCGCTGCCGACATCACCTTGCAGCAAACGGTTCATTGGCTGTGTGCGAGCCAGATCGGCCGTCACCTGCCGGACCGCGGCGTTCTGCCCGGCGGTCAATTGAAACGGCAGCAGCCGCCGGATGCGTCCATCGATCCGGCCATTCGAGGGCAGCGGCTCGGCCGGTCGTTGTTGGGTGTTGCGGCGACGCAGCCCCAAGGCCAATTGCAGCACCAACAGCTCTTGAAAGGCCAGCCGCCTTCGCGCCCGCAGCCGTTGGGCGTCGTTCTCGGGGAAGTGGAACTGTTGCAGGGCCTCGGGGAATTCGGGCAGGTCGAGCCGTTGCCGCAGGTCCTCGGGCAGGGGATCGCCAAACAGCTTGGCGTAGCGCGGCACGACCATCCGCAGCAGCCGACGCATTTGGGGCTGGGCCACGCCTTCGGTCAGCGGATACACCGGCAGCATCGGCCCGCTGGCGGCCGGGTCGTCCTCGCGGTCGGTGGTCCGTAGCTTGGGGTGATGAAACTCCCACCGCAGGCCGTTTTGCTTGGGCTTGCCTTCCAGCAGCACGATCTGGCCCCGCCGCACGGATTGCATTATCTGGGGTTGATTGAACCACACGCACCGCACGAACCGCGAGCCCTGCTGGATGAGCACCCCCAGGACCGATCGCCCCGGAGCGGTGTTCCGCAGGTCGACCTCGACCACTCTGCCGACCAGTCGGCTGGGCTCGCCCTCCTGGAGGGTCTCGACGGTACGAAGTTCGGCGGGCGATTCCCAGCTTCGCGGAAAATGCAGCAGCAGTCCCCTCAGCCGCCGCAGGCCCAAACGGCGGAGAATGCGTGCCCGGCCCAGTCCCACACCTGGCACATCGGCCAAGGGGGTGTCGAGTCCCAGGGATGAGGGTTCGCTGGTGGTCATGGCCTGATTTTGGCCCAATGTGGTGGCCAAGGCTACGCGCGGCGGTGGCCCACGCGGCAGAAATCCGCCGGGCAATAGAAAACGCCCGAGAACCGACCTGACGGGCAGGTCGGCCTCGGGCGTGGGTTGGCAGCATTCTCAAGCGAGGGCGACTCAGAAGTCGACGTCGTCGAATGCCGGTTGGTTGCCACCAGCGCCGGCGGCCTGGGCGGCCACGCCGATGAGCTTAATCAAGCCCTCCTGCACGCTGATCCGGGTCGAGGCGGCACCCTCGGGCGTGGCCCGACTGATGATCTCGAAGGCATCGGACGTCGGGGTCAGGACTTCGGCGGCCTGGCCGGCCTCGGGCGACAACCGCGCGGCTGCCTGCATGAAGGGCAACAGGCTGAGCTTCATGAAGGCCGGGGGAACCGCCTGGGGCTGACCGTCGGCTTGGGCGTCGATGTGGCCCTTGAGGTCGCCCAACACATCCGACCCCAGCGAGAACCAGACGGTGTCTTCACCAAAGCCCAAGTAGGCGGCGGCGTCCAGACCCAGCGGCACGACAATCGCCGCGACAGCGCTCTTATGGTTGCCGGGCTGTTCGTCCTCAATCGTGCCTATGAGGCGGCAGAGGCCGCGCACGACAAGCCCGCATTCCAGGACTTCATCGGCCGGATGGAGTTCGGCCTTTAGGATCGCGGCTGTGATT
>JBJHDE010000384.1:4041-5802 GCA_050486385.1 Planctomycetales bacterium
GGAAAGTTGGGCTCGGTCCGCACGGCCACGCCCAGCAGTTTCTTGACCAGAGCCTCGGCCCGCTTGGCCTGCGGCAGGTACATGCCACTGGTAACGATGAATCGGCCGGCGGCGTCCTGCTGGATGTTCATGGCGATGTCCAGCCGGCCGCTCTCGATGAGCCCCTCCAACAGGTCGAAACCTTCGCCGGCGGCTTCCTTGGCCAGTTCCCGCTCGTCTTCGTTGCGGAACTCGCCGCTTTGTTCAATCAAGGTCAGCGACTGCTGACGCAAGCCGCGGAACTGCTCGATCTGCTGGGCGATCGCCTGCTGATCGGTGATCTCCTGGGCCATGCTCAACAGCATCGGGGCGGCCTGATCGACCAGCGAGCCAAACGAGGTGGCCGAGTCGACCAGCGCGGCGGTCTGCTGGGCCATCCGGCTACCAGCCACCGGCTTGAGGACCGTCTCGATGGCGACGTTTCGGGCCGAACGATCGATCGCCAGGCCGAAGGTGATGCTCTCGGTCTCGTTGACAACCTGCTCGAGGGCCTTCATCTGGGTGCGAACCGTCTCGCGGCGAGCGCGGAACTCGGCGTCGGTCTCGTCGGGCAGCCGCTCGAGATTCTGCTCCATCGCCTGCTGAATGGTCGCCATCCCCATTTGGCGGAAGAACTGAGGGATGTTCTGCACGTTCAGCATGATCGCCACATCGTAGCGGCCCGGCAATTCACCCAGCACTTGCTGGGGATTGGGCAAATTGCCCTTGAGCTGGGCGGCCGACTGGCTAATGAAGGCGTAGCCGTCGCTCTCTTTGACCACCACCCGCTGGGCACCAGCCCCGATGGCCGAGATGCCCGGCTCAACCTCTTCGACGGCTTGAAAAGCGTTCTGGCTGACGGTGGTCAGCACGGCGTCCAGGTCGGTTACCGGCAGAAAGCCAAAGATCAACGGTTGGCCTTCGGGGTTGAGACTCACACTCCCACCCCAAGGTCGATTCATGTCGACGCCTTCCAGCATCGGACCGGCTGCCGCCCGCAACGGTGGCAGGGTATCCGGGGCGGCCAGGTCGCTGATGTACTGGACATCGTCAAGCAACTCGCTCAGGCTCGAGAAGGACACCACCACAATGGGGCGGTCCTGAGCCACGGCCTCGGCGGCCCACATGCCAGTGGCAACCACGACCGCAACAACTGCGGCAAGGAAACGCTTCACGGAAAACTCCCTATCTCGGGGGAATGTTGAGGACACTGAAGACCCGGACCCAGCCCCCTGGGCTTGAGGTGGCTGAGTCCTCTTTGGGACGATACCTCACGGAAGCCCCCAGAAGTTTCGCTTTTCTGAATCCGCCGGGTCAACCTGGCCGGTATTCTTGACCCGTTCCGAAAAGGGGTCAAGATTGGTCCCCGCAGAATCTGCCGCGAGTGCGGCCCCACCCAGTCAGACCTCTGGGCCGCGGTGGAGTGCCTGGAGGGAATTCTCTCGCAACTGGCCTTGGTTCAGCTAGGCCGGTCTGCTACAAACCCGCCCCCTTCGCCAATCTCTTCTGGCGTACAGTCAACAACAGCGGCCTGTGAGGGACTTCCTCTCGCAGTCGCGCACGGCTGGCGTTTCCGCCGACCGTTGCCCACGACACCGTCGAGTTGTCCATGCTCCGTTGCTCGCCGCTGTGGCTGCTGGCGATCGTACTCACGGCGACGCCCTGTTTCGGGCAGTCCTTGTTTGACGATCCGCCCCCCGCCCCGCGGATCGAGCGGTTCGACCCGCCGCCGCGCCCCAGCCG
>JBJHDE010000385.1:0-5800 GCA_050486385.1 Planctomycetales bacterium
CGCCGCGGAGCAATTCTTCGCTGAGCGGGTCTTCAATGAAATGCTCAATCGCCCGACGCAGCGGGCGGGCGCCAAACTCCAGGTTCGAGCCCTTGCGAATCAGGTGCGTCTTGGCCTCGTCGGTCATCTCCAGCGTCAGGCCCCGCTCGATGAGCCGATCACGGACCTTGCGGAGTTCAATATCAATCACGGCCTTGAGATCCTCGCGCTCCAGCTTGCGGAACACGATGATATCGTCCACACGATTCAAAAACTCGGGCCGGAACACCTTACCAATCGCGTCGGTGAGCTGCTCCTTCATCTTGTCATAATTCGCTTCGGTATCGGCCCGCACAAAGTTCAAACTCGCCTTGCCGGTGATCACATCGGCCCCGGCGTTGGTCGTCATGATCAAAATCGTGTTGCGGAAATCGACCCGCCGGCCGAATGAATCGGTCAAGCGGCCTTCCTCCATGACCTGCAACAGCATGTTGAACACGTCGGGGTGGGCCTTTTCAATCTCGTCCAGCAACACCACCGAGTAGGGCCGCCGACGAATCTTCTCGGTCAACTGGCCGCCCTCTTCAAAACCGACGTAGCCCGGCGGAGCACCAATCAAGCGGCTGACGTTGTGCTTTTCCATGTACTCGCTCATGTCAATCTGCACGAGCGCGTCTTCATCGCCGAACATGAACTCGGCCAAGGCCTTGGCCAACAGGGTTTTACCCACGCCCGTGGGGCCAGCGAAAATGAAGGCCCCGATCGGCCGCTTGGGATCCTTCAATCCGCTGCGACTGCGACGGACAGCCCGAGCGACGCTTTTCACGGCTTCGTCCTGGCTGACCACGCGGCGATGGAGTTCGTCCTCCATCTGCATCAAGCGGTCGCTCTCTTCACTGGTCATCCGCTTCAAGGGGATGCCGGTCATCTTGCTAACAACCTCGGCCACCACCTCTTCATCAACCAAGCCGTCGGTCTCGCGGCTCTTCTCGCGCCACTCCTGCTGGACCTGCGTTTTCTTTTTCTTCAGCTTGTCGGCCTGGTCCCGCAGGGCGGCCGCCTTTTCAAAGTCCTGGTTGGCGACGGCCTCTTCCTTTTCTTTGTTCAGCCGCTCAACCTCTTCATCAATATCCTTCAAATCCGGCGGGCGGGTCATCGCCTTGAGTCGCACCCGGGCGCCGGACTCGTCGATCACGTCGATGGCCTTATCCGGCAAGAATCGCCCCGTGATGTAACGATCGCTAAAGTCGACGGCGGCGTGCAGGGCGTCGTCGGTGATCTGCACGCGGTGGTGGGCTTCGTAACGGTCCCGCAGGCCGCGGAGGATCTCGACGGCTTCGCTCTTGCTGGGCGGGTCGACAATCACTTCTTGAAAGCGGCGGGCCAGGGCCTGGTCCTTTTCAATGTACTTGCGGTACTCGTCCAGCGTGGTCGCGCCGATGCATTGGATTTCACCACGGGCCAGTGCCGGCTTGAGCACATTGCTGGCGTCGATGGCGCCTTCGGCCCCGCCGGCCCCGACCAGGGTGTGAAGTTCATCAATGAACAGCACGGTGTTTCGCGCGCGGCGGACTTCATTCATGACCGCCTTGATCCGCTCTTCAAACTGACCGCGGTACTTGGTGCCGGCGACCATCATCGCCAGGTCGAGCACCACGATGCGACGGTCGGCCAGCAACTCGGGCACTTCACCCGCGACGACCATCTGGGCGAAGCCCTCGATGATGGCCGTCTTGCCCACGCCCGCCTCGCCCAGCAGCACCGGGTTATTTTTGGTGCGGCGGCAGAGGATCTGGGTCACGCGTTCGATTTCGCGCTCGCGCCCGATGACCGGGTCGAGTTTGCCCTGGCGGGCCAATTCCGTGAGGTCGCGGCCAAAGCTATCCAAGGCCGGCGTCTTGCTCTTGCCGCTTTTGCTGCTGGTTCCACCACCGGGATTGCGTTCGCCACCCACGCCGGCCGGCTCGTCCTCGGCCCCCAGCAGATTGAGCACCTCCTCGCGGACCTCTTCGAGCTTGAGGCCCAGGTTCATCAGCACCTGGGCGGCCACGCCTTCTTGCTCGCGGAGCAGGCCCAGCAAAATGTGCTCGGTGCCCACGTAGTTGTGGCCCAGGTTGCGGGCCTCTTCCATGGCGAACTCGATGACCTTCTTGACCCGCGGGGTCTGCGGCAGCTTGCCCGGCACGGCGGTCGGAGGACCGCTTTGCACCAGCTTTTCCACCTCCAGCCGAATGCGGCGGAGATCGGCGTCGAGGTTTTTCAGCACGTTGGCCGCAACCCCGCTGCCTTCCTTAATCAGACCCAGCAGCACATGCTCGGTGCCGATATACTCGTGGTTGAACCGCTGAGCCTCCTGGTTGGCCAATTGCATGACCTTGCGGGCTCGATCGGTGAAACGCTCATACATGGGACTGCTCCGCGTGTTGGGATCCGGCCATCCCTGGCATCCAATGCGTGGGGTGTGCGAATTCGACGTTGGCTCAAGACTGAACCCACCCACTCGGGCAGGTCTTCGGTTATTCGCCCGCACCGGTCGTCGAGACGGACCGGCCGGGCGGTGAATGTTTCAGGATGCGGTATTGTAGGCGAACACAGGGCATTCTGGCGAGACCGCCACGGTTCGTTGCGATTGGGGGCGTTGTCGGGGCAGTAAGCCGAGAATCCGCAACCGGTTATCGCCGCTGGTCGCCAGGCGAACCCCGTTCCGCGAGGGGGCGTGTCTTCCGCCGCCGACTCGGTCCGCTGATGCCCCGCCAAGCGATTGGCAGTCCATCGGGAGGGGTGTTTCGGTGGTTGGCCCGCGCCGGCGAAGTTCATGGTGTCGCGTTGTAGCCCCACCCCCCGAGACGGTCAACCAGCCCCAACCGGTGCAATCCTTCCAATCGTAGCCTGTCGGCAGGCCGTCTCCGTCGAGTCACCCTAGTGGGGAGGGATTGAACCGTGGTTTCGTTTGGGTGGTCAGCTTTTGGTCCCCTTGGAGGACGGCGTTTTATTGCGGTCCGAGTCATATTGACCAGAGGCGTGCTAGAATGGGGGGATAAGGTCCAGGTTTGTGGTGGGTTCACGCTCTTTGGGGGGCATCGATCGTGCCAATCGCCGTACGGTGTCCGCACTGCGGCGCCCGCTTTGCCGCGGCCGACGCCGCGGCGGGCAAGACGCTCCGCTGCTTGAAATGCCAAGGCACAATGGACGTTCCTAAGGCAAGCCAAGCAGGAACCACCCCAGGGGCGGCTCGTCAGGCGGGCGGGGCCTTGTCCGGCAAACCGCCTTCTAAGGATCAGGCGGTCGCCACCCGCGAGGCCGCCGATGCCGGTCAGCCGGATCGCTGGTTCGTTAAGCTCGACTCGGGCGACGAGTACGGGCCAGTCACCAAGGCCGAACTCGACAGTTGGGTGACCGAGGAACGCCTGGATGAAGAATGCCAGGTCCTTCGGAAAGGCTGGGACCAATGGAAGTGGGCCTCGGACGTCTACCCCGAACTGGAAAACGGTTCGTCCCCCGCCTCCGAATCCGCCGAGCCGGAGTCGAACTTTCAATTCGGTGGCAACGATCGCGGCCCGGCTGGGGCCAGCTCGCCATTCACCTTTGACGATGCCTACCGGGCGCCCCGCGGTGGTGGCTCGGGCGGGGG
This sequence comes from Planctomycetales bacterium, assembly GCA_050486385.1. Classification (GTDB taxonomy): domain Bacteria; phylum Planctomycetota; class Planctomycetia; order Pirellulales; family Pb10988; genus JBJHDE01. The sequence goes on from JBJHDE010000385.1 coordinate 3,611, forward strand.
CAGCGGTTCCAGCGACGGTGCCATTCCCGAGACGGCGGTGCGACTGTTCTTTGCGTCGAAGATGTGGATGATCGTCACCGCAGTGGCCTTCACCTTGGGGGCAATCGGGCAGACGCTCAGCTTCTTCAATATCTTGAAGACCCTGGGAGAGGCGCCGCCCGAGTTGCGCGCTGCCCTGATGGTGGCCCTCGTGATTAGCCTCCCGACGGCGGCGGCCATGATTTGGGTGGTGGTTTCGCTGTACGGTTACATTGGCGGCGTCAATCGCCTCATTCGCGAACGCTCGGGTGCCTCGCTGACTTACTTGGCTCAGCGACACAATGCCTTTTGGTTCGCGTTGGGACTGATCATGCTGGTCGGACTGATTCTCATGGCCATTGGCATCTTTATCCTGATCACCCTCATTCTTGCCGCACTGTCCATGGGACCCGCGGGGCTGGGGCGCTAACCGTAGCCCGACCGTTGAATCGGCCAAAGAGATCCACCGTCCATCCCAATTTGAGGGTGGTCAGCCTAGGTCAGAGGGTGCAGAATTTCACGAGAGTTTACCAATGTTCTGGTTGCGGCACGCCCCAGGGCAACGCATAGTGCTAGCACGAGTTGGCCGCCAGGGTGGAAAACCTGTCGGCAACCGGACTGAATCACCGTCAAAGTGTCGATGCGGTTCCAAAGCCGCCGGCGGTGAGGCAGTCGATTGCGTGACCACTACCAGAACCGGGGGCTCCCGAGGGTCGAGGACCTGAGGGGCCGTGGGCAGGCCGGACGAATCGCATTCGCGTCGGATTGCCAGGCCGCGTAGGTCTAGCGTAAATCAAAGCCAAGTTGGCTCGACTCTTGGTCGCCTCAGCGCGAACCAGGTCACTACAATATGGCCATTCTCTTCGTGGGCCCCTTGCCTCGGCGAGTGACCCCGAGCGATGTGCGTCGATGGGTCTGCGAACAGGGCGGCATCCGCAGTCGCGAGATCGCCCGCATCGAGTGTTCCGGACGGCAGGGGGCCGTTGAGGTCCCCGACCGCTGGGAAGATGCCCTGATCGCTCAGCTTGATGGCTCGCGACTTCAAGGCAAACGCATTCGCGCCTGGAGCGATCCCACCAGTGCCGCCGATGAATCGGACGCCTTTTTCGGGCGATTCATGCGGTTGGCGCGACTCGAGGCCGTGGCCGAAGCCCAGCAGGCCGCCCTCCGCAGCCGTCGCCGCGATCCCGAATCGGCCGAACGATCGGGCCACACGCTGACCGGCCTGGAGTTGATCCGCGCCGATGGCGACCTGGGTGGCCGGGTGGTCGTGGAGTTTCGCAAACGCCGCAAGGCCCGACCCAACCCCAACAGCCGCCTGAGCCTGGGTAGCCCCGTGGCCGTCGGTCCCGAGGGGCTCCGCCCGGGCGAAGCGGTCACGCGAGGCGTGATCAGCGCTATCGACGCCAAGACCGTGGCGGTGGCCTTCGATGTGTTGCCCGCCGAAAGCCAGCATCCGCACACCTGGCGGATCGACCTGGCCTTCGACGAGGCCGTGCTTCAGCGGCAGTTGCAGGCCCTCAAAACCGTCCGCCGGGCCGAAGGCGATCGGTTGGCCGAGATTCGCGACGTGCTGCTCGGTCGGCGGCCACCGGTGTTTGATTTCACCGGCGAACCCGCCATGGACCTGGACCCGCGACTCAATGCCTCGCAGGCCGAGGCCGTGCAATTTGCTTTGGCCGCCCAGGACATTGCCCTGATTCACGGCCCGCCGGGCACGGGCAAGACCACCGCCGCCGTCGAGTTCATCCGCCAATGCGTCTTGCGGGGCGAGCGGGTGTTGGCCTGTGCTCCCAGCAATCGGGCCACCGACAATCTGCTGGAACGCCTGCTGCCGGCGGTGCCCTCGGCCGTGCGGTTGGGCCATCCGGCGCGGGTGCTGCCGCACCTGCGGAACGCCACGCTGGATATGTTGGTGGAAGACCATGAAGATACCGATCGGGCCCTGCTGCTGACTCACGAGGCCGCCGCCCTCCGCCGCCGCAGCGAGCGATTCCCCACCTCGCGACGTGGGCGACGATCGCGGCAGTGTATGCAGTACGATGCCCAACGCCTGGAGGCCGAGGCCCGCCGCATCCGAAACGGCGTGGCCGGCCGCATCCTGGACCGCGCGCGGGTCGTGCTGGCCACGACGACGGGCTTTGATGCCGAGTTGTTGTCTCGCTACAGCTT
>JBJHDE010000386.1:0-5781 GCA_050486385.1 Planctomycetales bacterium
GCTCAAGACCCGCTTGGCCGCCGACGCCGTGGGGGCCACCCCGATGGACCGGCCCGAGGATATCGAGACCGATCCCGTTACCGGGCGGGTCTACGTGATGCTGACCAACAACAAGCAGCGGGGCCACCAGCCCGAGCAACCGGTCGACGCCATGAATCCCCGGGCGGGCAATCCCCACGGACATGTGCTTGAAATTCTGCCGCCCGGCGAGGACGGCCAGCGGGATCCGGCGGCCGAGGAGGCGGGCTGGGAGATTTTCATTTTGGCGGGCGATCCCGCGGTCGAGGCCGATCAGGCTCGCTACGGCAATCCGGTGGCCTCGATCGAGGCCTTTGGCTGGTTCAGTTGTCCCGACAATGCGGCCTTCGACACCCGGGGCCGGATGTGGATTGCCACCGATGGGGCTCAGGGAGCCGCGAAAATTGCCGATGGCATTTACGCCACCGATGTGGTGGGGCCGGGTCGGGCGGTCTCGCGGCACTTCTTCCGTGGCCCCACCGGCTGCGAGATCTGCGGTCCCTACTTCGCCCCGGATGATCGCACGCTGTTCTTGGCGGTGCAGCACCCCGGCGACGATCGGGGCAGCACCTTCGATCGGCCCTCGACCCGCTGGCCCGACTTCCAGAACGACGCGCCGCCGCGGCCGGCCGTGGTGGCCGTGACCGCTCGCGATGGTGGACCAGTTGGCGGCTGATCCCAGATTCGCCCGCAGGGGCGTCGTGTTGGACGTTTGAGAGAGCAGGAGCCGTTTCAGTGGGTTGTGAGCCGGCGACGGGCTTTGCTAAGCTCGTCGCCGGTTCGGCGGGGTCGTGGACGGCCAAGCCGGTTGTCACACCTCGTGGGCCGTGCCCCACCTAACGGACTGGGTTTGCGAATCTCATGACGTTTGACCTGGGCATCGTACTCGCGTTGTTGGCGATGGCGGTCGTGATGTTTGCGGCCAATCGCCCGCGGATGGACGCCGTGGCCCTGATTGTGATGTGCGGGCTGCCGCTGTCGGGCGTGATCACCATGGATCAGACCCTGGCGGGCTTTGCGGATGCCAACATCGTGCTGATTGCGGCCTTGTTTGTGATTGGCGAAGGGCTGGTCCGCACCGGGGTGGCCCGGCAGTTGGGCGATTGGTTAGTGGTCCAGGCTGGCAGCAGCAGGAACCGGCTGACCGCGCTGTTGATGAGCGCGACCTGCGGCCTGGGCTCGATGATGAGTTCCACGGCGGTCACGGCGATTTTCATTCCCGTGGTGCTGCGGATCTGCCGTGGCACGGGGATCGCCGCCAGCAAGCTGATGATGCCGCTCAGCGCCGCGGCCTTGATCAGCGGGATGACCACACTGGTGGCGACCGCGCCCAACCTGGTGGTCAACAGCGAGCTGATTCGCCGTGGCGAAGCGGGCTTTCACTTTTTCAGCTTCACACCCTTCGGCGTGCCGATTCTGGGATTGTGCATTGTATACATGCTGTTCGCCCAGCGGTGGCTGCCGGCGGGCGAGGATTCGGCCTCGTCGGCCACATCGCGGCGGCCGAGCATGGCGGAATGGGTCGAGCGCTATCGCCTGGCCCCGCGGGAACATCGGCTGCGGATTGGCCATCGCTCGCCACTGGCCGGTCAGACGATTGAACAGCTCGGCGTCCGCGAGACCCAAGGGGCGAATCTCGTGGCGATTCAACGCCATCGCAAGCTGATTCAACCCACGTCGAAAACCGAGTTGCATGTCGGCGATGTGTTGCTGGTCGATGTGTTTGTGACCGACGCCGACCTGGATCGCTTTTGTGCCGAGAACGACCTGGACATTCTGCCGCTGACGGGCGGGCACTTCACCGACCTGTCGCAAGAGATTGGCCTGGCCGAGTTGATGGTGACGGCCGACTCGGAACTGGTGGGCAAGACCCTGACCGAAAGTGGTTTTCGCTCGCGGTTTGGCCTGTCGGTGATTGGGCTTCGTCGCGGTGTGCAGGCGGTTGAGCAGGACATCAAGGACGAAGTCTTGCGAATCGGCGACACCCTGCTGGTGATCGGACCTTGGAAGGCGATTCGCAATCTGCAAGTCACCGCCGGGCACGACCTGGTGCCCATCAGCCTGCCGGCGGAACTGGAAGAGGTGCTGCCGGCCCCGGGCAAGGCGATTCACGCGCTGTTGACGTTAATGCTGGTCGTGGCCTTGATGGTCAGTGGGGCGGTGCCCAACGTATTGGCCGCCTTGATGGGCGTGTTGTTGATGGGCGCCCTGGGCTGCGTTGATTATGAGAGCGCGTACCGCGCGATTGATTGGAAGACGATCGTGCTCATCGTGGGCATGTTGCCGTTTTCCATTGCCTTGCAGGCCACCGGCGGAGTGGAGTACGCCACCGACGCCTTGATGGCCGTCACCAGCGGCATGGGCCTCCGTGGGGTGTTGACGGTGCTGTTTGTGACGACGGCCGTGCTGGGATTATTTATCTCGAACACGGCAACAGCGGTGTTGATGGCCCCGGTGGCCCTGGCCGTGGCCGACTACCTGGAGGCCTCGCCCTACCCGTTTGCCATGATCGTGGCCCTGGCGGCCTCGGCGGCGTTCATGACGCCGGTGTCCAGCCCGGTCAATACTCTGGTGGTCACCCCCGGCGGCTACCGCTTTGGCGACTTTATCAAGGTCGGCGTGCCGTTCACGGTGATTGCGATGATCGTGTGCGTGGTGCTGGTGCCCTGGGTGCTGCCACCTTGAGCCGTGAGGCAGCCCCGCCATCGATTGGATGTGTGGGTCACATCCGCATGACAAGCCCCAGGCCGATCAGCCCCAGAACGAGCAGGACGACCACCAGCACGTAGTCCGGCGGTTTGGTGATCGCTCCGCGACGGTCCAGGCCCTCGCGCTCCAGCACGTCCTCGTAGTCGTCGTCGGCGTCCTCGGGGGCGGCCAGGATGTCGGGGTCTTCCCAGATGTCGGGATCGTCCGACCAGCCGGTCTCGTCATCTGAACCGCACGCGGGGCAGGCGGTGCGGCCGGCGGGAACCGGCGCGTGGCAGTAGGGACAGACGAAATCGTCTGACGAGCGTGGCATGGTTTCGTGCTCCCGAGTCGATGAGTATGCTAGCAAGAATTCGCTCGCGGTGGCAAGCCGTACCGCCCGAGCCGGCATCCGCGGAGCCTGGAATCTCGCGCCCCGAACGATTGATTTGCACACCGATGCCTGCGCAGCGACAGATTGAATGGGCCGACATTGGCCTGGGATGTGCCACCCTGGTGGGCATGGGCCGCACGACGCCGCTGTCCGCCGAGGAGATCGACACCTGGCTCCGCGAGGCCCGGCAGGCCGGCATCACGCATTTGGACGCCGCCGTGCTGTACCGGGCCCACCGGCCCATCGGCTTGTCGCAATTTTGGCAAGACCTGCCGCAATCGCAGCGGCGGATGTACACCAAGTTCGTGCGGACCCTGATTCCCCGCACCGCCGAGGACGAAGAGTTCGAACCCGCGGGCGTGCTCAGCGGGGCCCAGCCCGAGTACGCCGGCAGCACCGATGACTTTGACTTCAGCTACATGGGGTGCCGCCATCAGCTTGAAGTGATTCGCTACGAGCTGGGATTGACCGAGGTCCCGCTGGCCGGCCTCGCGATTCACGACCTGGGCCACTACGTGGTCCACACCTACGGCCGCGACGAATCGGCCGAGCTGTGGTCGGCCGGGTTCGACTGGGATCGCTTCGACTGGGACATGCTGGAAGCCGGACCCGTTCGTGCGCTCAAGCTGCATCAACCCGAGCACCTGCTGGAAGCCGGCCTGGCCGAGAAATTTGCCGAAAGCGTGATCGAACCCGCCCGGCGATTTCCCATCTTCTCCTACGCCATGACCACCCTGTGTAACCCGCTGCTTTCGGCCGGGTTCATGGACCTGATCGAGTTTGCCCAGGAGCTGCAGGATCAGGGGCGGGCCTTCACGCTGGACCTGGGGGGAATTTACAGTGGCCGACTGTTCGTGACCACCGAAGACCCCCGCATCCATCGCAACACGCCGTTGGACGATCGGCCGGTGTTTAACTACGACGCCGCCAGCGATCGTGTGCTCGATCAGGCCCACACAATGTACGTGATTGCCCAGAAGCACGGCGCGACCATGCAGCAGTTGGCCTGTGCGTTTGCGGGCGAAGCCAAAGTGGCCTTCCCCCACATCGTCCGGCGGATCGTGCTGGCCAGCAAGAGCATCGAACGCATGGCCCAGACCGTCGACCTGCTGCGAACCGTCACGGTTCCGCCGGCTTGCTGGGAGGAACTCATCGCCGCCGGATTGGTCGATCGCCGCTGGGGCGACATCCTCTGCGGCGACTGAGCAAGGCCGTGCCCAACCGAGCCTGCTTCACGGCCTTGCCACCGCCGCGGGGCGCTCGTCGGGCACCGAGGTCAGCGGCACCCGCAGGTAAGGCAGCAGTTCACTGGGAGCCGCCACGGGGTGCTGTTGCGCTCGGGTCACCGCTGGCACCGTGTGGCTGACGTAGTGGATGATCTCGTCCAGGCTCACTGCGCCATCGTTGTTGGTGTCGGCGTGGCCGACCAAGGCATCCAGCAGGCTCCGCGAGAAGACCCCGTGCCTCCAGGCGTCGCGCTCCTCGGACAGTTCGTTGCCCTGCGAGGAACACAGGGTGATCATCACATCGCGTTGCAGCGCCCGCACAGCGGTCTTGAGCTGGGTGCTGCTGAGCGGCTGAACGCCACCGCTGTGGCAGGTGTCGAGCCACACGAACTTGCGGCAGGGGATCTCGGCCAGCAGAAGCAGGTCGGGCCAACTCAGGCAGTTTTCGTAGTTGTGGGCCAGCCGCTGTTCCAGCCGAAAGTCGTGGCTCACAAAGTGGTACTGGCCGGTCGTCTCGTCGATGACCCCGTGACCGGCCAGGTACACCAGTAGCACGTCCTCGGGCTCGACGGATTCGCGGAGCCGTTGGGCCAGGTCGCGGAGGGCGCTTCGGGTGTTGGTGCCGGTGACGTCTTCGTCGAACAGTTCGACGTGTTCGCCGGGTTCATACAGCGGGGCCGCGAGCTGCCGCATCGTGCTGGTCACGGCTTGGGCATCGGCCACACTGAAGGCCAACGGCTGAAACCGCGAATCTTCGTAGCGATTGACCGCCAGGGCCAGGGTGTGCAGTCGCGGGGGCCGCGGGCGTTCGATGGTGCCGACGCGCGAGACGACCGCCGAACTCATAGCCAACGTGGGCGCGGCGGTGTTGACGAACACCTGGACCAGGTTCTCTTGCCCGTCGGGGAGCGGAACCTCCCACTCGTACTCGACCCGGCGGCCATCGCCCAGGGGCTCGTCGCCGACGACCTGGGCCGTGGAGCCCACCACGCCGTTGGCGAACGCCCGGGCGGCCACGACGTCGACACCGGCGGGAATCTCGACGGCGGCCCGCACACGGGTCCGCGGGGCGTCGACCTCGCGGCGGACATCCGGCGTGAGGATCGTGACCCGGGGGGTCGCGGCAATCTGGGCCGCCAGCACGCGGTCGGGTTCGTCGGGCACCGGGCGTTGCAACCCGGCTTCGTCGACGGCGGCTTGCTCCAGGGCCGATTGCAGGTTGCCGACGGCGAGTAGCCGCTTCATGACATCCGGCCGTTCCAGTCGTTCTTGGTATTGATCCGCCCGGAAGAAATCGGGTAGTCGATCGACCCCGCGATTGACCTGCCAGCCAAACAGCGTGTGCCCATTCATCGAGGCATCGTAGTAGCCTTCCGGCGTCCAGAAGGCCCACTCGCCATTGTCGGCGACAAACACCGAGGCCAAGGCCGGCCAGGCCGGCAGCCGGGCGAAGGG
>JBJHDE010000387.1:0-4445 GCA_050486385.1 Planctomycetales bacterium
AGCGTGCGGTGTTCGACCAGGACGTGCTGGCCCCGGAAGACGAACCCGTCGTTCTAGAGTTTGTCACCACGTCGGAACGGATTCAAATTCTGAACGAAGTGACCGGAAAAATACCCGAGGGGCACACGTTCAACGTGCTGGACCATGGTGGGCAATACGTGTTCTTGAATACCCGCGAACACAATTACAAGCACCCTACGGCTTACAAGCTGATTGGCGACGACGGCGAGGCCCTGTTTCCCCTGCTGATCGTCGACTGGATCGAGTGGGAACGTGTCGCCCCCAGCGACGAGGTCCTCGCCCAGCGGGCGTCGTTCTTCCCCGACGACGAGGACGACCCCGAGCAAGTGGCCGCGCGGCTCATCCGCTTTGCCGAGGCGGCCTGGCGAAGGCCCGTCGGTTCGTCCGAGATCGAGCGCTATCTGCGGGTGATCGCCGCCGAGCGCGAGGCGGGCGAGAGTTTCCGGTCCGCCTATAAGGCGGCGATGGTAGCGGTGCTGACATCCAAGAACTTCTATTATCTGGAAGAAGGCACGCCCAACGAGTCGCGGTCGCAAGTGAACGATTGGGAATTGGCCGGGCGGTTGTCGTACTTCTTGTGGAGTTCGCTGCCCGACGAGCCGCTGCGGCAGGCCGCCGGCTCGGGTCGGCTGCACGAGCCCGAGGTCCTGGCCGAGCAGCTAGCGCGGATGATCGAGGATCCGCGGAGTGGACGGTTCACCGAGTCGTTTGCACGGCAGTGGTTGCAGCTTCACAACGTGGGCATGTTCCCGCCCGATCCCGGACTGTATCCCGATTATGACATGTGGTTGGAAGCCAGCATGGTGTTGGAAACAACCCATTACTTCCAACGGATGTTTGTCGAAAATCGCCCGCTGCGGGAGTTTCTCGATTCGGACTGGACGATGGTCAATCCGCGGTTGGCCCGACACTACGGGTTGCCGGTGCCGGCCAGCTCGGACATGCAGCCGGTGACGCTCAAGCCCAAGGATCACCGGGGCGGGTTGCTCACGCAAGCGTCGGTGCTGTCGCTCACCAGTGACGGCACCCGCCACCGACCGGTGCATCGGGGCGTGTGGGTCTCGGAGGCCATCTTCGGTCGTACTCCGCCACCTCCACCGCCGAATGTCGAACCCCTGGAACCCACGCCCAGCGACCAACCCAAGGCCACGATCCGCCAGCAGCTTGAGGCCCACGCCACCCATGCCACATGCGCGTCGTGTCATCAGAAGATCGACCCCTTGGGCTTTGCGTTTGAGAACTACGACGCCATCGGCCGCTGGCGGACCCACGAGCGTGTCAGCGGCGGGCAAGGCGACGATCCGCAGGTTGACGCCCGGGGCGTGTTGCCCAATGGTCAGCCGTTTGATGGTCCCGCGGAATTCAAACAGCGGCTGGTCGACGATGTGGACCGCTTTGCCGAGGCTTTTGTCGAACAGTTGGCCACCTACGCCCTGCGGCGGGTGATGAGTGTCGACGAGGCCGACGACATCCGCCGCATCGCCGAAGCCAGCCGCGCCGACGAGTATCGCCTACGAACCATAGTTCACAATCTCGTGACTTCGGAGTTGTTCCGCCGTCGGTAGGAGTACAATAACCCAAACACCAGCCCCAACGGGGGGCGGCCCAATGATAGCCCAACGACCCAGGGTTTCACCCTGGGGACGGGGGTAACGATGGGTATGATGTGGTGGCGCGTCGTGTCGATTGGGTCATTCGGTCACCCGGATTGACCCCACAACCCAGGGTTTCACCCCGGGCTAACGTAGGCCCGCCCCTTTGGGGCTAGATTGTCGGATGTGGAATATGTTGGATGTAGACAACGTCAACATAACCCAAACGCCAGCCCCAACGGGGCGGCCCGATGATAGTTAATGGGGACCGGGGATCATGCGGCGTGGTGGACGTTTGGACGGTGGGTCATTCGGTGACCCGGATCGCCCGACGACCGAACAACCCAACACCCAGCACCCCACAACCCAGGGTTTCACCCCGGGCTAACGTAGGCCCGCCCCTTTGGGGCTAGATTGTCGGATGTGGAATATGTTGGATGTAGACAACGTCAACAATAACCCAAACACCAGCCCCAACGGGGCGGCCCGATGATAGGGGATAGTTGCCGTGCCACAATCATTAGCAAATGTCCTGATTCACGTTGTATTCAGCACGAAACACCGGCGGTCCTGGCTGCATGATGACGAATTGCGTCAGGGACTTTATGGCTACACCGCCACAATCCTTCGAAACCAACTCGACTCGCCTGCGTTGCTGGTCGGTGGCGTTGCAGACCATATTCACATTCTGTGCAGTCTGTCCCGCAAGTATGCCATCATGGACCTGGTGAAAATCACAAAGACGGAATCAGCCAAGTGGATCAAAGCACAGGATGCGGACTTGCATCAGTTTCAGTGGCAAGCCGGGTACGGAGTGTTTTCCGTGAGCCAATCCCATAGGGATCAAGTGAAGCAGTACATCGCCCACCAACACGAGCATCATCGCCAGAGGTCGTATCAGGAGGAGTTCCGCGAGATATGCCTCAAACATGGAGTCTCGGTGGATGAACAGTTTGTATGGGATTGATCGGTAGGTTGGTCGGTTAGTCGTTTGGGTGGCCCAAACACCAGCCCCAACGGGGCGGCCCAATGATAGCCCAGGGCACGGCCCTGGGAGAATGATTAACGTAGGTCCGCCCCTTTGGGGCTAGATTGTTGGATGTGGAATATGTTGGATTGGGATCGCGTCAACGATCACCCAAACACCAGCCCCAACGGGGCGGCCCGACGATAGCCCAGGGCAAGGCCCTGGGAAAAAAATGGAAATCGTTTGTATATCGTGGTATCCCGGTTTTTTCATTTCTCAATTCTCCACTCCTCACCATGATTGACCGAATGGCAACGGGGCTGGTGCTATTGATTCTTGCGGCGGGCGTCGCGACGCTGGGGGCCGACGAGACGGAGTCCCAGGACTACGTCCCGAAGCTGGGCGAGTTTCCGCCGCCGGGCAGCGGGCACCATTTAGCCGGCGAGCTGGTGACCATCGACCCGATCAATCGCCGCGGGGGGCTGCGGCTCGATGGCGATTTCACCAGCAACCGCTATCACGTGGCCCAGCCGCACGAGTTTGCAATGCTGCCGTTCGGCATGATCTGGTATCAAGGGGCGCCGGCCGAGTTGCGGGATATCCCCCTGGGCACGCATCTGCACGGCACGTTCTACCTGCCGCTCGAAGGCGAAGAGGAGACGCTGCCCAAGCACCCGCAACCGCGATACGCCTCGCCCTACAATCACGCGCTGCTGTTGGAAGACGACTTCAGTTTCTACCAGCGTCGTGGCCAGGCCTGGAAGGTGGAGCAAATCGACCGCGAAGCTGGCCGCCTGCATGTGGTGGCCGTGGGCGAGCCGGCCGAGCACGGTCTCGGCGGCGAGCAGAGTTTCTGGATCGATTCGGCCACCCGCGTCTGGCGGGAGGACCGCATCAGCGACTGGCTGGCCATCGAGCCCGGTCAGGAGATCCAGGTCAACCTGAACTGGTCGCCTCAATGGGAGAATCGGCAGTTTCGGGCGCAGGATGTGTGGGTCGATGCCGCCAGCCGAGCGGCCGCCACCGAGCGGCAGCGACGGGTGCATGTGCGGTTCCAGAAATACCGTTGGCTGGCCGGTTGGGTCGACGAGGTGGAACACCTGGGCGGCAGCCGGGGCATCGTCACGCTTACCGTGTTTGGTGGCATGGACGAGTCGTTGTATGATGAACTTCGCACCAAGCAGGCTCACGGCCTGGGAGTTGCCGCCGCCGAGGTCACTCTGCGGGCCTACTGGCACGATCACGATCACAAATTCGGCCGCATCCTGGAACTCCGCGAGCACGCCGATCCACCGCCCGGCAGCAGTGGAATCCAGATCCGCTGGCAGACCAATGAACTGCTCGAAGGGTATCGGCCCAACCGCATCGTGCGAGTCCGGCTGAGCGACTGGCCGCGTGTGAAGAGTCCGCCTGAAGAGCGGCTGAATCGCATCCCGTCGCTGACACCCTCGGAATAGATCGCAAATTCACCGATCCCCTGACCCAACCATCCACCCACGTCTCGACGTGGCACGCACAAAAGCAATTTCCTCCGAATCCTGGGAGAGTGTCATGAGTCAGATTCGCAAGCAACATTGGCTGCTGAGCCGCCGGCATGTGCTGCGGGGCATGGGCGTTGCCCTGGCTTTGCCCTTACTGGACTGCATGCGACCGCTGCGGGCGGCCGAAACGGTACCCAAGGTCAAGCGGAGCGTGTTCATTTATTTGCCGAACGGTGTGAACACGTTGGACTACCAGATCACCCAGGCGGGCCGCGATTATGAACTCTCGAAGATTCTGAAGCCTTTGGAGAAACACCGGGCGAACTTCACACCGCTGAGTGGGCTGTATCATCCCAACGGCCTGGGGCATCATCACAATTGCAG
>JBJHDE010000387.1:4455-5756 GCA_050486385.1 Planctomycetales bacterium
ATTGCAGCGACATCTGGCTGACTGGTGGCAAGATCGGACAATCCGAGCGGAACACAGTCTCGCTGGATCAGCTCATCGCCCAGGTCACGGCCCCGCACACCCGATTCCCTTCGATCGAGCTGGCCAACCAGGGCCACTCGCTGTCGTGGAACGCCGATGGCATTCGCCTGCCCGCTCAGCGGAACCCGGGCGTGGTGTTCCGCGAACTGTTTGAAGAACCCGCCGGCGGCATCCAGCGTCAGCGGCGGGGCCTGCACCGGCGGGGCAGCATCCTGGACGCCGTGCTCGACGAGGCCCGCGAACTGGGCGACCAGCTTGGCCAGGACGATCGCGGGCGGTTGGACCAGTACCTGACGTCCGTCCGCGAGGTCGAGATTCGCACGCAGCGGGCCGATACCTGGCTGGATACCCCGCGGCCCACGATTGAAAAAGATGTGCAATCCCGGCTGAACCGCGATGTCTCGCTTGAGCAGTTGGGCGAGTATCTCCGCACGATGTACGACATTCTCGTGCTGGCCTTTGAGACCGATATGACCCGCGTGGCCACGTTCAGCACCGGCAACGAGGGCACCGGGCCGGCTGTGCCCGAGATTGGCGTCACGCAGGACCGGCACTCGCTGTCGCATCACAATGCGAATCCCAAGCTCATGCAGGACCTCACGGCCAGCGATACGTTCAACATCGAGCAGTTCGCCTACTTCCTGGATCGGCTCAACGCGGTCCAGGATGCCGACGGGCCGTTGTTGGATCGGACGTTGGCCATGTATGGCAGCGGCATGGCCTTTGGGCACAGCCACGGCAATGCTAACCTGCCGATTTTGTTGGCTGGCGGTCGCGAACTGGGCCTGCGGCACGGCCAGCACGTGGACTACAACGCCATCGGTCGTGCCGAGGGCTACACCTATCAGCTCGATCAGCCCGGCAAGCACTATCACATTTGCCACAACCCCGTGAATAGTAAGGCGCACCTCAGCAACCTGCTGCTGACCATCGCCCACGCCATGGACGTGCCCGCCGAGGGCTTCGCCGACAGCACCGGCGTGATCTCCGAGATCGGCGGGTGAGCGCGGCTGGCTCAGCGTGACAATTCCCCCTGGAATCCTCACGGGCCGAGGAGACGACCTCCTCGGCCCCGATTCATGCTGGCAAGCCGGCGAACCGATTGGATTGCAAAAACGGACGCCAGTGCGGTTGACATGCTCCCCGAAATCCATGCCATACTGAATGAAAGTCTTTCGACTTCAAGCTTGGAAAGGGGGCTCTGCGATGGCTAAGAAGGGTGGCAAGCGGTGCTCGTGCTC
>JBJHDE010000388.1:0-5664 GCA_050486385.1 Planctomycetales bacterium
AGCGAGAATGCCTTCGTGAATGTCGGTGCGTCAATCATTGCGGGTGCGAAGTCGCAAATGTGCCACGGCTTGCTGGCAAGTCGCGTTAAAATCGACACACGTTGCCTGGCATGGTTGCCCTTCGACTCGACTGCTCAACATCGATCCGCATATCGCACTGCTTGCCAGCAAGCAGTGGCACACTTGATGATGAAGCAAGGGGGCCCGTGCGGCAGGGTCAAGCGCAGTTGGGTCCCGACTTTGGGAGAATGAGCGATTGGGCAGATCTGGATGTTCCGGTAGTTCGTTTGTTCCGTCCGATAAGTAGATAGGCTAGCGCTACCCAGTATCGACCATCCCTTTGCCGACGCGCGTGACATTTTGGTTCCCAGGCCCGGGATTCTTCCGGAAGCCTCTGCTGGCGATTCCAGTTGAGCTTACCCCTGTTCCGAAGGACGCAAAGGAGGAGTAGGGCCTCGCTTGTCAGCCAGACCCGCTACAACACAACTGGCGGGGTCATAGACCGTTCACACGACGCTGGCGCGCAACGCGCGGCGGGCTTCGCGACGCTCGATCTCCCAGGCGCGTCGCCAGAGACTGCTGAAGCGGGCGCAGATGAGGGCCATCAGCCCGCTGGCCAACAACTGCATCCCGCACCACCAACCCGCCCGCTCGGGGTCGAGTTCGTCGAGCTGAAACAGCAACGGCACCTCGGGCGCGCTGAAGGCCACAATCGTCCAGGCCAGCGCATACAGGGCGGCCGAGACGCCGTACAGAATTGAGCCCAGCCAGACGGTCGACCAGTCGGGCAGGATGATCATCCAGAACAAGAACAGGATCTGGATTGTGGCCATCAACCACGCCACGCGGGCCCATCCGGGGGCGACGAACAAATCCCAATGCACCGCCGCTGGCACCAGGTTGAGACCAGCCACCAGCAACATGCCCATCGCCAGCATGTAAACGCGAATCATCCGCCGTCGCCCGGCCTTGTCGGCCAGGCTGCGGGCGTCGTCTTCGGCCTGGGCGACGACCAGTTCGATTGGGATCGGCGGCAAGGACTCGGCGAGGGGCTCGGCCGAGGGGAATGCCGCCGGCTCGACTGGCGGAGTCGGCGGCGGTTGCGGCGTTTCGCTCGTCGGCACCGAGTGCGGCCAAGCCGGTGGGGGCGGGAAACCCGCTGGTGGAATGGGTGCGGGTGCCGGGGCGAATCCCTCGGAGCCCGGCCAGGTCAACGGTGGCTGATAGGCGCTGCCACCCGCCGGCGCGGTGGGGGGGTGCTCGGCCGCGGCTGGATCCTCGGGTGGAGGGACCGTTGGCACGAAGCCACTGGGTGGCGGCATCAGGCGGGGCAGGGGGCCGCCGGGGGGAGTCGTGAAGCTCTCGGCCGGTGGAAAATGGCTGGAAGACCCCGAGCCGCTGGGTGAGGGAACGCCGTCGGTGGTCGATTCCGGCGGGGCGGGAAACTCGACCAAGCCGCCTGGCGGTGGGGTCGTGGGGGGGTCGCTTGGCCCGTGCGGCAGGGGGCGGTTCCAGTCGATGGGGGGCAAGAAGGAACTGCGGCCGGTGGCGGGCGAGCTGGGAGCGTCGGGCTTTTGCGGTGGCGGCATGGCGCGTTCGCCCGAAAACGTCGGCCCTGGCGGGCCCGCGCCGACTTCGACAAAGGCGTCGACGGGGATGTGCTCGTCGCTGTCGTCGTGCTCGTCGGCGTCCATGAAGTCGTCGTCGGCCAGCGCCTGGGCGGCCAGGCTTTCGGCGTCCAGGGGCGGTTGGCTGAGTTGCCAGTTCTTCTTCCGACGCCCGCTGGGTCGGGGTGTCCGCACGGGAATCAGCAGGTTGGCACCGCACACGGGGCATTGCCCTCGCTTGCCGGCCAAGGCGGCGGGTACTTGGAGGCGGTGTCCCTGCGGGCAGACAAACCGAATGAGCATAGACCGATCCGGGCGAAGAGAGCCAAACGCTCGACAATCTTCAATCTCGTTTGCGGGGGCCGAACGATCAAGCGGAAAGGGTCGCCGCGGCGGGATTGGATGATCCCCGGGGGAGCGGCCTTCCGCTCGTCCGAGCCACACGGCCCAGAACTCCGCTTCCCTCTCCAGGGCGGATTGGGGTAGGCTCGCCGCATGGCAACATGGCCCCGCAAGTGACTGACTTCCCCGTGCGGAAAGGATTCCGGCATGGATCTCGCCCAGATCGTGGTGTTCGAAGACCACGCCGTCGACAATCTCGCCCCCATCAACCTCGCCCGACCGACCTATGCGATCTCGTGCGGGGGATATCGGTTGTGGGATCTGCTGGCCCGCTGGGGCGTGCCGCTCTCGGCGGTGGTCCGCCCGTATCTGGAAGCCCTGGTGGCCGCAGACTATCCGCAGCCGCCGCGGTTGTTTCGGGCCGACGCCAATCGGCTGGCGGGGCCTTCGCTGTTGGTGAATGCCGCGTTGGTGCCCAGCGTCACGCACCTGGCGCGGCTCGAACGGTTGGTGGCCGAGGGCCAACCCTGTGTGGTGCGGTGCGGTCAGCGGGTGGCGGCGGCGATTGTCGATGCGGACTCGGCCCCGCTGCTGGAAGACCTGACGGTGCTGCGGTTGCCGCGGCAGTTGATCGTTGGCGGCTTGCCCGAGCGGATGCTGGACTTGCCGCTGTTTCAATACCCGCACCAGGTGCTGGCGGCGCATCTGGAGCACTTCGGCACCAACCTGGAAGATCGCATCGCCAGCGGTCGCTACAGCGAGTGCCGCGACGGAGTGTTCGTGGCCGAGGGCGTCGAGCTGCCGCCGACACTGGTCACCCAGACTCAGGCCGGCCCAATTGTGATTGAAAGCGGAGCCAAGATCGGGCCGTTCACCCACTTGGTGGGGCCGGTGCTGGTGGGCCGCAACGCCAGGATCAACGAATACACCTCGATCAAGGACCGCGTCGCCCTGGGGCACACCACCAAGGTGGGCGGAGAAGTCGAGGCCAGCGTCATCGAGCCCTACTCCAACAAGCAGCACCACGGCTTTCTGGGCCACAGCTACCTGGGAAGTTGGATCAACCTGGGTGCCGGCACCTGCAACAGCGACCTGAAAAACACCTACGGAGAGGTCAACGTCGAGGTCCGCGGGCGGCGGGTCGCCACGGGCATGCAGTTTGTCGGTTGTTTTCTGGGCGACTACGCCAAGTCGGCCATCAACACCGGCATTTTCACAGGCAAGACTATCGGCGTTGGCAGCATGGTGTACGGCTTCGTCACGACCAACGTGCCCAGCTTTGTCAACTACGCCCGCAGCTTCGGGCAAGTCAGCGAGGTTCCGGCCGAGGTCGCCGTGGCCACCCAGGCCCGGATGTTCGCACGTCGTGGGGTTGAGCAACGGCCAGTGGACGCCCAACTGCTGCGCGATTTGCATGCCATGACCCAGACCCAACGCGGGCAACTCGCCGGCGAGCCGCTCAATCTGTGAGTCGGTGGGAAATGGATTGTTTCACGTGAAACATTCGTTCAGGTCATCCTGAACCTCCAGAGCGCCGTTTACGAGAATAGCTCGGCCTCGGGAGGGGTGGGAGTTGGCGAGGCCTTGGCTTGGGGTTCGGCCTGCCAGTAGGGGTCCTGCAAGCCCAGCCGCAGTTTGGTTTCCATCAGCAGGCTGAACAGGATCGGCACCACGAACAGCGTGACCAGCACGAACAGGGTTCCACCGAAGACCGGCAGGGCCATGGCCTTGGCGACATCGGCCCCGCGACCAGTGGCCAGCAGGACCGGGGTCAGGGCGGCGAAGGTGGTGAACGAGGTCATCAGACAGGGGCGGATGCGTTTGGTGCCGGCCTCGACGACCGCGTCGCGAATTTGGTCGATGCTCTCCAGCCGGCGGCGGCGGAAGGACTGATCCAGGTAGGTGGTCATCACCAGGCCATCGTCGACCACCAGGCCAAACACGGCAATGAAGCCCACCCAGATAGCCGTGTTCATTTGCACTTCGGCCAGGGCCAGGACGATCATCCCTCCGCCGAAAGCCACAGGGATGGCGGCAAAAATGATGAGCGCCAGGGGCAGGCTACGGAACTGAAGATAGATCAGCAGCAAGTTGACCACAATCACCAACGGGATGATCACCATCAAGCGGCGGTTGCTTTCCAGTTGTTCACGAAACGAGCCCACGGCCTCGAGGACATAGCCCTCGGGCAATCGCAGATGCCGCTCATCCTCGCCGGGCAGGTCCATGGCCTCGCGGAGTGATGTTTCAACCGTGGTGGCGGTCTGCAAGGCGCCCAAACTGCCCGAGGGCGAGAACATCACATAGGCCACCAGTCGGGCGTCCTGGCTATTGATCTCGCCCGGGCCCCAAGTCGTGCTCATCGTAGCCAGCATGCCCAGGGGAACCGTCTCGCCGGTGGGCGTGACCACAGGCAGCCGATCGAGCTGATCGATGCGATCGCGGAGTTCGCGTTGATAGCGGACCTGCACGGGGTACCGTTCGCGGCCCTGGACGGTGCGGGTGACGTTGATGCCGCCCAGGGCGGCCTCGATGACCTCGTTCACACTGGCCACGCTCATGCCAAACCGCGAGGCGGTTTCGCGGTTGACGTCAAACTCCAGGTAGGGCTTTCCCAGCACGATATCGGGGCTAATCGAGCGGGAGTCGACTTGCGGCAACTGCCGCAGGTGGTCGCGGACGTCCAGCGAGGCCTGGGCCAGTTCGGCCAGGTCGTCGCCGTAGATGCGAATCGCCATGGCGGCGCGAATCCCCGCTTGCAGCATGACCACGCGGCCTTCGATGGGTTGCAATGGCGAGGCGCGTGTCACGCCGGGTAGGGTGGCGCGATCGTTGATTTCGTCCCAGATCATGCGTTCGGTGACACCGGGCCGCCACTGGGATGTGGGTTTGAGCATGACGTAGGTTTCGATCATGGCCACCGGTGCCGGGTCGAGTGCCGACTCGGCCCGACCGATCTTGCCCAGGACGTTTTCGACCTCGGGAATGTGTTTGATGAGTTGGCCCTGGGTTTGCAGGATCTCCATGGCCTGCGACAGGCTGGCCCCGGGATACAGCACCGGCATGTAGAACCAACTGCCCTCGTCCAGGGCAATCCAATCGTCGGTCTCCAGGCCCGGCAGCAGGTGTTTGGCTTCGACATAACCCGGCACGGCGTTCAGATCCGCGCCAAGCTGGCCACTGACCCATTCGACGGGACCCAACAACCACGGCAAGCCCAACCACGCGCCCAGGCCCAGCACGACCACCAGGCTGGGCACGACCAGGAACGCGGCCTTGTGGCGAAGAAACAGCCGCAAGGCAGGTTCATAAATCGCCAGAATCGCGCGGCTGGTGGGATTCTCGTCAATCGGGCGGAGCCGCTCGCGACAGAACACATATCCAACCATCAGGCCCGCGGCGGCGGCCAGCAGTATGACCAGCGGACGTGGCCAGTTCAGCCACTCGGCGATGGCGTCCCACCATACCACGCCAACCAACACCGCGAGGTTGGCCCCCAGCACCAGGCCAACGAGAACCGCTTTCCACCGCGCGAGCATCCGACTGCGAAGGAACAAGCGGGCCAGAGTGGGCACCAGCAGCACGGCCACCGCCAGGGCGGCGACCATGGCAAAGGTTTTTGTATAGGCCAGCGGAGCAAACAACTTGTAATCGCGGCCGGTAAGAAAGAACACCGGAAGAAAACTGATCACGGTGGTGCTCACCGCCGTGATCA
>JBJHDE010000389.1:0-5664 GCA_050486385.1 Planctomycetales bacterium
AACAGTTACATGTGCCGGTTGCGGATTCCCGGCGGGGTGCTCTCGTCGCACCAGTTTCGTGGCATTGCCGATGTGGCTGAAGAGTGGGGCGGCGGTTACACGCACGTCACGACCCGGGCGAACTTGCAGATTCGCGAGATTGGTCCCCAGGGACCGCCCGAGGTCTACACGCGGCTGGTCGATTTGGGCATCGTGACCAAGGGGTCGGGGGCCGACAATCTTCGCAATATCACGGCCTCGCCCACCGCGGGCATCGACCCCCACGAGTTCATCGATACGCTGCCGCTGGCCCGGCGGATGCATCATCACATATTGAACAACCGCGACCTGTATCACTTGCCACGCAAGTTCAATATCGCCTTCGATGGCGG
Source organism: Planctomycetales bacterium (assembly GCA_050486385.1). Taxonomy (GTDB): domain Bacteria; phylum Planctomycetota; class Planctomycetia; order Pirellulales; family Pb10988; genus JBJHDE01. The sequence goes on from JBJHDE010000389.1 coordinate 372, forward strand.
CGGGGCAGTCAGCGCCTTGGCCGATACCAACGATATTGGCTTCTTGGCCGTCAAGGTCAGCGACCAGCAAGCCACCCCCGACACGCCGCCGGGCGTGTACTTTCGCGTGCAACTGGGCGGCATTACCGGTCACTGCCAGTTTGCCGCCGATGTGGGTTGGCTGCTGCGACCCGAGCAGTGCGTGCCGGTAGCCACCGCCATGGTGCGGGTGTTCACAGCCCATGGCAATCGTACCGACCGCAAGCGGGCGCGACTCAAGTATCTGCTGGACGACTGGGGCGTGCCTCGCTTTCTGGAAGCCGTATGCCAACAGCTTGGCGATTCGCCGAAGGAATGGCCTTTAGAACATTGCACGCTGCCGCCGCCCGCGGTGCCGGGTGGCCATCTGGGATTTCACCCCCAATCGCAACCCGGCAAGCACTACGTCGGCGTGGTGATTCCCGTGGGCTACCTGGCCTGCGACACCATGCGGAGCCTGGCTCAACTGGCCGATCGCTATGGCTCGGGCACTATCCGTCTGACCTGCTGGCAGAACCTGATCATCAGCGACCTGGACGACGCCGATCTGCCCGCCGTGCAAGAGGAACTCGCCGCGCTGGGCCTGGACTGGCGGCCGCACGCCATCCGCGCCGGACTGGTGGCCTGCACCGGCAATGCCGGCTGCAAGTTCGCGGCGTCCAACACCAAGCGGCATGCCTTGGAGATCGCCGAACACGTCGAGCAGCGGGTGGAATTGGACCAGCCGGTCAACATCCATCTCACCGGGTGCCATCACTCCTGCGCTCAGCACTACATCGGCGATATCGGCCTGATCGCCGCCAAGGTCGAAGTCCCCCGGCTGGTGCCGCTGGAGACCCAAGCCGCCACCGGCGAGGACGACCCCGACGAGACCGACGAGGTCGAGGGCTATCACCTGTTTGTCGGCGGTGGATTCGGAGCCCGACAGGGGTTGGCTCGCGAATTGTTCCGCGACCTGCCAGCCAGCGATGTCCCGCAAGTCGTCGAACGCATGCTGGCCCGTTATTTGGAATTGCGGGAACCCAACGAAGCCTTCGTCGACTTCACACGCCGTCACGATTTGGAAACCCTCCGCGCGTGGTTTGGACCCCCTGAGGCCCAGCTTGCTCCCAGCCACCAGGCATCATGAATTCCACACTCTCCGCCGCAGCGCCTGCGCTGCCCGCCAACGCCCCGTTCACACCTAAGCAGCGGGCGTGGCTGAACGGTTTCTTCGCGGGTCTGGTCTCGTCGGGCCAATTGGGCTCTGGCCACGAGTCAATCGCCGCCACGGCCGTGGGCATTCCCGCATCGACCGGCAACGGCTCCAGCGTTGCAGAACCGGCCACTCAGCCGACAAGCTGGAAGGATGTGGCCGAGGACGATCCCTATCAGTACGCCTGGCACTCGTCGGAGCTGCCGCTGGATGAGCGGATGCAACTGGCCGAAGGCCAACCGCACGACTTGCAGCTCATGGCGGCCATGGCCCAGTTGGATTGCGGCCAGTGCGGCTACTTGTGCCGGACCTACGCCAAGGCCATCGAAACCGGAGAAGAGACGAACCTCAAACTCTGCGCGCCCGGGGGAAAGGCCACTTCGCGGAAGCTGGTGGAGTTGCAAAAGCAGCGGCCCACGCCGGCGGAGCCCACTACACCAGCGGAGCCCGCCACATCACAGGCCCCATCCGTGACCGTGGCGACCGATTCGCCCTCGTCGGCGACGGTGGCCTACAGTCGGCAGAATCCCTTTCCCGCCGATGCGATTCACGTCGAGAAGCTCACCGGCGAGGGCTCGGCGAAAGACACCCGACTGATTTCACTGTCGTTGGCTGGCAGTGGGCTGTCTTACAAGGTGGGCGATGCCTTGGGGGTGTTTCCCAAGAATTCCAAACAGCAGGTCGAGGCACTCATCCGGCTGTTGGGTCACGAGGGCTGCGAGCCGGTGCGGACGCCCGACGGATTCAGCACGACGTTGCGTGGGGCGTTGAGCGAGTATTGCGACCTGAAGACGCCGTCCGACGACTTTTTGGAACTGCTACTGAAGAAGGCCACCCGCCGCGAAGACACTCAGCACCTGGAATTGTGTCTTGCCGAGCAGGAGGTCCCTGGCCTGATTGACGAACCCCGGGTGATTGACCTGGTGGCCCGCTTCCGCGAGATCGCGCTGTCGGTCGAGGAGGTCGTCGCCGCGCTGGATTCGCTCAAGCCTCGGCTATATTCCATCGCTTCCAGCCCCAAGGTCCATCCCGAGCGGGTCGACCTAGTCGTGGGCGTGGTGCAGTACGTGCTGAAGGGCCAATCCCGGCAGGGCGTGGCGTCGACCTTTCTGGCCAATCGCATGCTGAGCCACGAACCCGTGCCGGTGTTCATTCAACCCTGCCATCATTTTGGCGTGCCCGACGACCCCGCCACGCCCATCATCATGGTCGGCCCCGGCACCGGAGTCGCGCCGTTTCGGGCATTCTTGCACGAGCGCCGTGCCACTCGATCGCCGGGCGACAACTGGCTGTTCTTTGGCGATCAACACGAAGCCACGGATTTTCTGCTCAAGGAAGAGCTTCTCGCCATGCAGGCCGAGGGGCTGTTGACGCGGCTCTCGACGGCCTTCTCGCGCGATACGGCCGAACGGGTCTACGTGCAGCACCGTATGCTGGAACACCGCGACGAACTGTGGCGGTGGTTGGATCGCGGAGCCCACTTCTACGTCTGTGGCGATGCCGCCCGAATGGCCGGCGATGTCGATCGGGCGTTGCATCAGGTCATCATGCAGGGCTCGGGCCGCACGGCCGAGGCGGCAACCGAGTACGTGGCCGCCATGAAGAAGACCGGCCGCTACCAGCGGGATGTCTACTGAGCGACGGGGCGCCGCCCCTCGAAGAATTGCCCGCCCCCCTCCGGTTGACGTGAAAGGCGAATTGCTGGAGCCGTCGTCTCGCCGGGGGCGATAACGATTGCATCGGATATTCCTGTGCGGCTCTCTGGGCAATTGAGATGGGCATGGCGCGTGGATCCAGCAAACTTCCGCCGCACCGCTGGTGCAGGCACCGACGACACCGGTTGGGACTGGCCGGTTGTCTGGGGTTGCTGTTGGCCTGCTCTCTCCCCATCGATGGGATCCAGGCTGGCGAACCGCCCCTGGCGGCGAACGAGGCTCCCGTCTGGGATGCGACCTGGAGCCGCTTTCAGGACGAGTTTGGCAACGGCGGCCAGGACCTGTTTGACCGAGGGTCGGATATTGGGCTGAGTACCCAGTTCGACAATCAGCTCACCACGTTGCCGCGGAGCGATGCCGAGTCGACGCCCGAGGAGCGGGCCGAGGACGCCACTCAGCGGGCCCGGCGAGCGTTCAAGGGCCTGTTCTATCAGAACGACTTTCGTTACCTGGACGACCCCGATTACGACGGGGCCTTGCTGGGCGACGAACTCAAGCGCTTGGAGATGCCGGGCGATGGCAAGCTCGACCTGGGTGGCGAGTTTCGGCTGCGGTTTCACGACGAACGCAACATCCGCCCGTTTGGCCTGACCGGCCGTGACGACCGCTTCCTGCTGACCCGCGGACGGTTGTTTGCCAACTACGAGATCAGCGACACCGTGCGGGTGTTTGCCGAGTACCTGTATGCCGAGAGCAGCGGCCAGACCTTTCAGAACCGGGTGCTTGAGGTAAATCGCGGCGAGGCCCAGAACCTGTTTATCGACCTGAAGCTCATCAACAACGACGATCGCGCTCTGGTCGCCCGGCTGGGTCGACAAGAAATGCTGTATGGCAACCAACGGCTGATCGCTCCGCTGGACTGGGCCAACACCCGGCGGACGTTCGACGGATACCGGATGCTGTACTCCAGCGAGCGGTGGGATGTCGACGGCTTCTTCGTGCATCCGCTGCGGCGGTTGCATCGCAACCAGGGGACGATGCACTGGGACGGTGCCGATACCGATACACTTTTTTATGGCATTTACACCGGGCGGAAGGACCTGCCCGTCGGCCGCTTGGAACGCTACTACCTGGGGGTCGACTACCTGACGCCAGGGTCCAGCCTGCACACCATGGGTTCACGCCTGTCTGGCTCGGACGAAGCGTGGCTGTATGAAGTGGAAGGCGGCGTGCAGTTTGGTAAAAACCAGGATGGCTCGGGTCACCTGGCGGGGTTCGTCGCGGGTGGAATCGGCCGCACCCTGGACCTTGGACCCGGCGTGGATTGGCAACCTGTCGTGTGGTGCTGGTACGACTACGCTTCGGGTGAACGCAGCTTCGAGGAATCGGGCCGCTTCGGCGGAGGCTTCGATCACCTGTTTCCGCTGGCGCACCGCTACAACGGCCTGATCGACCTGTTCGGTCGCCGCAACCTGCACGATGTGAACGCCCAACTCATTCTGCCGTTGTTTGGCGATCGGGCCAGCCTGTTGCTGTGGTATCACTACTTCTTCTTGGATCGAAAAACCACGCCCTACAATGTGAATCTCACACCGTTCAATCGGGTCGCCCCAGCGGCAGCCCGCGAGCTGGGGCATGAACTCGATGTGCTGCTGACGTTTGAAATCATGGCGCGCAGCAGCATGTTGTTTGGCTACTCGTTTTTCATCCCCGGGGCCTACTACTCAGAGACCAGCGGCGGCGTAGCGGGAAACAACGGCATTCCCTCGCTGGACAACGCCCAGTTCTTCTACACCCAGTATCAATTGCAGTTCTGAGTGCAGCGCCGGAAGCCTTCGATTCCAGCCACAACGGCAAGCGCTTCACGAATCCTCGCGGCCTCGCCGCAAGCGCTCGGGTTCCCTGAGATTGAAGTGAAACTCAATCGACCCGACCACCGCCAGCACGAACAGCACCAGCGCGGTGGCACCGACGGCCAGGATGTAGCGATCCAGACCCACGGCCATGCCCACCGCGGCGGTGACCCAGATTGAGGCGGCCGTGGTCAGCCCCCGCACGCGGTCGTTGCGTCCCGAAACGAAGATCATGCCCCCGCCCAAAAAGCTGACCCCGGTGACGACGGCCTCGATGATGCGGATCGGGTCAAACTGCATGGATTGATCGTGCGGCGAAAACCCCACCACAATCTTCTCGGCCAGGCCCATGAACATCGCCGCCCCGCAGGCCACCAGCATGTGGGTGCGAATGCCCGCCGCCTTGCCGGCCCATTCCCGTTCGACACCCAGCAATCCCCCCAGGACCAGGGCAATCACCAACCGCAACAGCATGTGCCACTCGTCCATCGTCGTCGCATCAAACATCACCAGGCTCCTTCTTTGGAGGGGGAATCGCTTCGGGTGGGGCCAACGGCCGTTGAACACCACAC
>JBJHDE010000390.1:0-5656 GCA_050486385.1 Planctomycetales bacterium
CTGCACGAGCGGCTCGGGCGGTCGGAATGATCGGCCGCTGCCAGAACCGCTAGGCCGCGCGGCGGTCGGCGTTGGCCTGCTGGCCGTGGCCCGTGATCTTGAGCCAGTCGTCCAGGATCGCCCCGAAGGTGTCCAGGTCGTTGTGTTCGCGATAGGCCCGATCCACCGATCGCATTTCGGCGGCCTTCCAATCGGCTTCGCTCCAGAACAGAGTCTTCCGCAGCAGCGCCGCGGCTTCCTCCCGGTTCGAGTAAAAATCGCCCGCCTCGCCGACATGAGATCGAAGTGAGTCCAGATTGCGGGCCAATAGATAACAGCCACTGGCCATCGCTTCGACGATGCTGATTGGGGCACCGACCACGCTTTGGGGCCCCATCGTGTGCAGGTAGATTCCGGCTGAACGCATCCATTGGGCGACCTCTTCGGTTTGTCGTCCCACGACAACCTTGACGGGACTGCCCTTTTGGCGGTTGTAGTCAAGAAGCTGATCGAGATACGCCTGCATCCGGACCGCTGGTGCCGGTGCAAGCACGAAGTCGAACTCAGGGCAAGCGGCCGCTAGGTCAATGTACAGTTCGTAATCTTTCGTCGGCAGGCCCGCACCCGTCCGAAACACCAAGCGACGGTTCTTGGGCTCGGGGTAGTACAACGGATCATGCACGCCAATTCGATTGACCGTGACCTTGGAATGTGCCTTGACTTGCTCGGCTTGGTGGGGATGCAGAAAGATCCCTCGGACGGCAGGCGATTCTTGGAGTCTTTGAATAAGATCGGGATGGAACTCGAAGCCATGTCCACGGACGGTCATTGGGAGCCGATGAAGCTCAGCAATGGGGGCGAACTTGACCGCTTGATTGACCCAATGCACATGCATAAGGTCGGGGCGAAATTGCTCAATTGCCGAAGAGAGGTCACCATCATAGATTAAAAGGTCGGTTTCGTGAGGCATAGCCACCTCCCGTTCATCACGGAAGATCGCCACTTCGACCCCGCGATTCCGCATGGATTCGATTTCCCAGCGGATATAGGTCTCGGTGACTTGCGGGTAATGCCACACCGCGTACAGCACGCGCAGTCCTGGTGGGATGGGCGCGATGCGTTTGCGTCGAACCTGGTAGATGTTCTTGCACTGGAACTCGTTCTTGGTGACCCGCTGAGGTTGGTCGGTATGATAGAATCCCCCAATCGCCGGCAGCGCCTGGGGGGGCTCAATGTCGCTCATGCGAAGAATCAGATCCCAATCCACCACGCGGGTCAACGATTCGTCGAACCCGCCGACTTCCTCGAACAGGTCGCGGCGATGGGCGAATACGTTGAGGTCGATGTAGTTGTCCTGTTCAAGCCGCTGTTTGTCGAAGTGGTTGAATCGTACTCCGTCGACAGCCTGATTGTCGGGACCCAGCAGAACCTGACCAAAGTACACGCTACGATGGGACGAGGTCGTCATCGCTTGGGCGACTCGGGCCAGGTAATCGCTGGTCATGCGATTGTCGGAATCCAGGTAGGCGATCAGTTCGCCTTGCGATTCGCGGAAGGCACGATTCCGCGCTGAGCAAACGCCCAGGGCGTGCGTGCGGAAGCAGCGGATGCGAGGATCCGCCTGGGCGAAACTCTCGGCCACCTCGAAAGTCCCGTCGCGGCTGCCATCGTCAACGATGATCAGTTCCCAGTTCTTGTAGGTCTGGGCCTGCACGCTGCCAATCGCCCGGGCGATGCACTCAGCCCGGTCGCGTGCTGGCATCAAGACACTCACCAGCGGCCCCTCGCTAGTCGCCGCCACGGGTTGGGACCAGGGTTCCTCGGCCAACCACCGCAGGAGGTCGTTGAGCCGCTGCTCGGTGCGGTTCAGCTCATCCACAACGGTGGTGCTCGATTGTTGCGGCGCACCCGGCAAAGCCACGCTATCTTGCTGTTCGATCTGGGCCAGCATCTGATGAACTTGGGCCAGTTCGCCCCGGGTGACCAATCCGCTACGCCGCAGGAGTGCCCCCACCATCCCACGCACCCGCTGCGCTGTGCGATTCTTCAGGCCGCGGATGCGATTGACGATCCTAAGCGACGAAATCCTGGAAAGCATGAGCGGGTCTCCGTGGGCAAATCACGCGTGATGTCCGTTGCTGGAGTGATTTATCCCAAGTGCCGCTCGGCAGGAAAGCCCAATTATCGACCGAGGAATACACCTCCCCCCTGCCCTGACACTCAGAAAAAACTCGTGTTGTCTTGCGGAGCGGATTCGGACCACAACAGGGGGCATGGGGTGTGCGGACTGGCCCGGTGGGGCTGGTCGTTCCTGAAACTTCGAGAGAACCGGCAAATGGCGATGGTGCGGATCATGGCGTGGGCGGCCCTGGTGGTGGCGGTCAGCTCGGTGGCGTGGGGCGAAGATGCCACCTACTCGCTGGTGCCCGCCCTCCGACCCGATTCGGCGACTGCCGTGCGGGCCAAATACGATGTCAGTGGCCACCTCAAGATCCTCTCGGGCGAGCAGGTCAAAGAACTGCCGCTGTCGGTCGCCGCTCGCAGCGAGTACACCGAACGCCCCGCCACCTCGGGCGCGCTCGGCGTGGCCGGTCACCGCACGCTGCGGCACTACAGCCTGCTGGAGGCCAAGGTCACGGTGGACGGTTCGTCCATGGAGCCCGATCTCCGCGACTCACGGCGATTGATCGTGCTCGACGGCAACGACAAGGAATTGGCACTCTACAGCCCCTTGGGCCCGCTCACCCGCGACGAACTCGACCTGATCGACATCCCCGGCCCCACGCCAATGTGGCAAGCGCTCCTGCCCACCGATCCGGTGGCCGTGGGCGACTCCTGGGAGATCGAGCCGGCGTTCTGGGCCCGCATGCTGCGGGTCGATGTGGTCAGCCAGGCGGAGCTGTCCGCCGAACTGACCCGCGTCGACGGCTCGCGGGCGATCGTCGATTGTGCCGGTCACGTGCATGCGGCCATCGGCGGCGTGGCCACCGAATTCGAGGTCAAACTGCGGGTGGCCTTTGACCTGGACGCCCGACGCATCACACACGCGGTGCTGGCTCTCAAGGAAGATCGCTCGATCGGTCACGTGGGCCCCGGGGTTTCGGCGACCTCGAAGGTGCAGTTTGTGTTCGAGCCGGTCGACATGCCCGAGCCGCTGTCGCCCGCGGCGATCAAGGGGCTGTCGATCGAGCCGGTTCGCGGCGTGCTGCAACTGACCCAGCACTTTCCTGGCACCGGCAGCTTCGATCACCCCCGCGATTGGTACGTGCTTACGGCCGACGCCCGACGGGCGACCTTGCGACTCATCCGCAATGGCGAGTTGCTGGCCCAGGCCAACATCGTGGTTCCTCAGCCGCGGCAACCCGGCAAGCTGATCGACCTCGAGGAGTTTAAGTCGGGGATTCGGGCCGGGTTAGGAGCCAGCTTCGGCAAGTTCGTCGAGGCCGGCCACGCCGACCAGGGACCGGGGCAGAAGATCCAGCGGGTGTCGGTCAGCGGGATCGCCGCGGATCTGGCGATCCGTTGGAAGTATTTCCTGGTCAACGATGTCGCCACGGGGCGGGAAGTGATTTTCACCTTCGTGGTCGAGGAGCCGTTGCTCGAGGACTTTGGTACACTCGACTGGGATCTTGTCGGCGGCTTCGAGTTTGCGGCCGACCCGGCGCCTCAACCGGCCGCGGCCAACTGAGGCCGGCCCGCCGGATGTTGCGCCTTCGGCGGCAGGCTGGGGTTGGGGCAACTCGCGTGCGTGCCGCCGCAGCCTGCCCCAATCGCACGGGTTGATTCTTGCCATGACCAAGCCGCTGGTCGTTTTGAACATTGTGGGGCTCACGCACGAGATGCTGGGCCCCAATACGCCGCATCTCATGACCTTGGCTCGCGACGGCTTTGCCCGGCCGATGGGCACGGTGTTGCCCGCGGTCACCTGTACGGCTCAGGCCACGTTGTTGACCGGGGCTCCGCCCCGCGAGCACGGGATTGTGGCCAATGGCTGGTACTTTCGCGAGACGGCCGAAATCCGCTTCTGGCTGCAGAGCCATCATCTGGTGGGCGGCACGACCCTGCAGGCCGAGGCCCGCCGGCGGGATCCCCAATTCACAACCGCCAAGATGTTTTGGTGGTTCAATATGTACGATCCGGATGCGGATCTCTCGGTGACGCCCCGGCCGAGTTATCCTGCCGACGGTCGCAAGGTGTTTGACAGTTACAGCCGACCGACGTCGTTGAAAGACGAGTTGCAGCAGCAGCTTGGGGTGTTTCCGTTGTTTCGATTCTGGGGACCCACGGCCGATATCCGCAGCAGCCGTTGGATCGCCGATGCCAGCGTGTCGGTGTTCACAAAGTACCGTCCCAGCCTGACTTTGGTTTACTTGCCGCACCTGGATTACAATCTCCAGCGGTGGGGGCCCCACGATCCGCGAATCGCCGAGGATATTCGCGCCGTCGATGCCGAAGCCGGCAAGCTGATTGAGGCCGCGCGGGCCCAAGGGGCCACGGTGGTGGTGGTATCGGAGTATGCCATCACCGAGGTCTCGCAACCGGTGCATCTGAATCGCGTGCTCCGCGAGGCCGGGTTGTTGACGGTTCGCCGCGAGCCCCTGGGCTGGGAGACCTTGGACGCCGGGGCGAGCGTGGCGTTTGCCGTGGCCGATCATCAGGTGGCTCACGTGTATGTGAACGATCCCGCGCGCTACGAGGAAGTCCGCCGGGTGCTGAAGGCGACTCGCGGCGTGGATGCCGTGCTCGATCGCCAGCAGCAGGCCAGCCTGGGGATCGATCATGCCCGGTCGGGCGAGTTCGTGGTCGTCGCCCAGCCCGGTGCCTGGTTCACCTATTACTTCTGGTTGGACGATCGCCTGGCTCCCGACTACGCCCGCACGGTGGATATTCATCGTAAACCGGGTTATGATCCGGCCGAGCTGTTTGTGAACCCCACGCTGCGCGTGCCGCAGGCGCGGGTCGCGTGGCGGTTGGCGCAAAAGATGTTGGGCTTTCGTTATTACATGGATGTGATTGGCCTGGATGCCAGTATCGTGCGGGGCAGCCATGGGCGGTTGCCCACGCCCGGTCACGAGGTCGCCGAAGCGCCGGTGTTTTTGTGTTCCGACAAACGGATCGAACGCGACGAGATCCCCATGACCAGCGTGAAGGGCCTGCTGCTCGACCTGTTGGAACTTCCTTCCAGCCCCTGATTTGACGAGTCCGTTCGAAACACTCGGGTGGCTGATCCGCCCGGGTGTGATTGCGTTGGATCTCCCGAGTTCTCTTGGCTATCCGTAGGCACCCGGTCGACGCGGCGTTTCATGAGTTATCTTGTCGTGGCGACGGACGAGGCCGGTTACGGACCCAATCTGGGCCCGTTGGTGGTGGCTTGCTGTTCCCCGTCGACATACAGGCGGATGGTCTCGCCGTCGTACGTTGCCGCGACGTGGATCCAGGTGCCGTCGGTGGGGTAGGTGGCGGTCGAGTCGACCCGGTAGGTGTTGCCCGACGACGCCTGGTTGAAGCGGGCGAACACCCGCTGCGACGAGCTGGCACCCGCGCTCGACAGGGCGAGTTCGAACCCGTCGATGCCGGCGCCGGCTTTCTTGAGGATGTTTTGGGTGGTGGCCCGGTCGGGTCGGACCCATGCCGCCATCGTGATCTGTTCGGTGACGTCGAGTGAGGGGTGGTCGGC
>JBJHDE010000391.1:0-357 GCA_050486385.1 Planctomycetales bacterium
TCGAGATCCTGGGGGCGGCCGTTGGTGATCAAGCCGATGTCATCGATCAGCACGTAGTCGCCGCTGAACTGCGAGCCATCAATCTTCAGCCGCCGAATGGTCTCGCCGGGCGTGGCCTGAAATTCGAAGAAGGTCGTGCCGACTGGACCAGCGGCGATCTGGGCCGAGCGGTGCTGGGTCGAACCGTCCGTGAGCGTGGCGGTCAGTGTCACCTCACCGCTTTGGTTGCGCCGGCCGAGCACGCACAGCCCCAGTCGCACGAGGCCCTCGCCGGGGTCTCCTTCGCGGATCTGAAACGTCAGTTCATAGACTTTGGCCGCCCGGGTCTTATTGGCAATCAGCCACGAGCCGGAGGTT
>JBJHDE010000391.1:367-1052 GCA_050486385.1 Planctomycetales bacterium
CCACCCTTGCCAGCAATGGTCTGGCCCTTGAGTGGCTCGGGGACGTCGAACACACCGCCACGGCCCTCTCGGTACGCGGTGGTCAGCGCGTCTCGAAAATGCCGGAGCGCATCGGACTCCAGATCGTCACCAGCCACGGCAAGCTGCTGGATGTTGGGGGCAAACCTCTCGACGGCCGCGACAGGCACCGCGGGGGGCGGTCCAGGACGTGTGGGACTGCTCGGCCTGGGCAGCGTGGCGGGATCGATGCCCAGCAACTCGGCAAACACCGGGCTGCGGTGCGGCAGTTCGGGATGATGGACGATCTCGCCGGCCAGGGCCACGTACTTTTCCAGCAGTAGCGGCGAGACGTTCATCGCATCGCCACGGTTGCGATATCCATGCTCGGCCCGATTGTCACTGGGCAGGCCGCTGGCCGGGAGCAGGACCGGGTACTTGGCCCCGTACTCGCGCATCCGCACGGTCAGTGGCCCCTCCAGCTTTCCCGTTTCGGGTTGAAAGTAACGCTTGTCAGCCAGCGGCAGGCGCTCGGCGAGCATGAACACATCGGTCTCGAGCCGCAGCAGGTCGCGGACCGTGTTGTTGTACTCCAGTCGCGTCAGCCGCCGCAGGATCGGCCGGCCCGGATCGCGACCGCCGAGTTGCGGGTCGGGTCGCGCGGCGATTGTTCCGATCCAATCGAGAA
>JBJHDE010000391.1:1062-5650 GCA_050486385.1 Planctomycetales bacterium
TCGCTGGGCAGGTCGGCCTCCAATGGCGGTGGCATTTGCCGTGCCTCAACCTTGTCGAATACATTCTTCCAGGCCGCACGATCGGCCAGCACCTGGCCTTCCGAGACGAAGCGTTCCAGGTTGACGCCACCTTCCGGCTGCTCGCCGTCGTAGTGGCAATCAAAGCAATATCTCTGCAGCACTGGCCGCACGGTTTCGAAGTCCGGAGAGGCCGCCATCGTTCGACCGGCGAGCAGGCAGCCCACCGCCAGTGTGTAGACCAACAGTCGAGGCAACATCAGCGAGGAATCTCCTTCAAGGCACGCCCCACGGCGCGCAGGTTCGGCAGTTGCATTTCTTGGTACTCGCGACAGACGACGATTCCCTTCGCGCCGGCCTCGAAGGCCTTACGGGTCGCCGCGGCGACGCCCGCGGGATTGCTGGGATGACTGCGGGGCGGAGCATTCTGGCGATGGAAAGGAATGTTGAGCCCGATCCCCGGATACACGTCCGCCCGCCCCGCCGCACCAGTCACGCACCGCTGGGTCTCGCGATAGACGTAGTCGGGCGAGAAACCGCCTTCGAGCAGGGCTTCTAAAGCGGGCTCCTGGTGGGGATCGAGCCCGAACACCGCGTAGTACAGGTCGAGCGCCTGCGGCTGCGACAGGTCGGCCAGCAGCGATTTTCCAAACTCGGCAAGAAACCACTGCCGCACGCGGGGAGCGGCAATATCGTGATAGACCACCGGCTTGAGGAAATCGACCGCTTCGGCCATGTCCTCAAAACTGACGGCCGCGCGGTAGAAGATGTCCCAACTCGTCTGCTGATGATCAATGTGTCGGCCCACCAGGGCGTCGGGCCGGACCGCCTTGATCGACTGCGCGAGCGAACCGATCGCCTCTTCCAGTGCCAACGCCCATTGCCGCTCCCAGACCAGCACTTCGGGGTAACGCATCACCAGTCGCAGAAAGGTCACCAGGGCGCCGTCGGCCGGGCGAACGGTTTGGCGACGCATCGCCAGGATCCATTCGCTCAGGGCGGCATAGCCCGCCCGCAAGCGCTGCTCGTCGACGCCGTGATCCTTCATCCGCACTTGACAATGCTGGCAAAAACACCAGGGCGACTCGCCCGATTGGATCAGCCGATACAGTGGCCCGGTCCGCTCGGCACCGACCATGAAGCCTTCCAGCGGATTGTTGCGGAAGGTATCGGCCACGGTTGTTTGCCAGAAGGCCCGGTAGTCTGGATGGTTCCAGCAGGCGTTATTTCCCGGCTTGCCGTTCATATCGACAGCCAGTGTTTCGGAAAAATTGGCGATGACGTTGTTGTACGAAGTGCCACGAGGTTCGAGGATCCGCCCCATCAGCTTGATCCCGCGGTCCCGGCACAGCGGCTCAAGCTCCGCAAACAGATCCTTGCCCGCGTACTCGACGTCCCGCTCCGACACAGGATGACGCAGGCGAGAATCTCGGAAAGGCTCGGCCGAGTGCCGCACCCACACGCGGCGATAACGCCGCGACTTCGGATCCACCGGCGTAAAGCCCGGATGATCATGCGCCAGCACCTCCTTGGGCATGCTCTGGTCCGCGGCGTACAGGTGGGTGTAGATCAACAGCGCATTGACCCCCGCCGTTTCTTGCAGCAGATCCAGCACCCGCTCGGGACCTTCGTCGTAAAAGCTGAAGGGATGGATCTGCAACCCGACAAAGGGACGCCTGTCGGTCGACTCGGTCGCCGAGCAAACGGAGCCAGCCAGCGGCAACAGGGTGCCAGCGGCGGTGGCCTTGAGTAGATCGCGGCGGGACAAGATGGGCGATGGCATGTTTTGCTTCCCATTCGATGCAAGGACAAATCGGGTTCCCGTTGCTACGGATTCAGGACAGGCCTGCCAGTGGCCCGACGCTGTCGCCAAACTGGGCCAGGTTCACGCCCATGCGCTGTGCCAGAGCGAGGTAGAGGTTACACGCCCGCTGCTGCTCTTCCGGCTGCTCGCCGAAGTCGATCAACCGCCCCGGGTGGAGTGTTCCGCCACCCCGCCCGGCCAACACGAGCGGCAGATTCCGGCCGTCATGGCTGTCGCCGTTGAACATGTTGGATCCGAACAGCAGCATCGAATTGTCGAGCAGCGTCGTTCCGGCTCCCTCGTCGATCTCTTGCATCCGGCCGAGCAGGTACGCGAACTGCTCGACGTGGAACTGGTTGATCTTCTGATACGCATCCAGTTTCTGCGGATTGTCCTTGTGGTGCGAGATGCCGTGCAGTTGCTCGTTGGGAACCCCGTCGAGGAAGCCAAACTGCATGTGCGACACATCGCGGTTGAAAATCAGCGTGGCCACTCGCGTGCGATCCATGCGCCAGGCAAGCAGCATCAGATCCAGCATCAATCGCATGTGTTCGCGGACATCCTGCGGCAGGGATTCGGGGGGACGGGGCAGATCGGGAGCAGCGAGCGATGGCCGCCAACCTTCCAGTCGCTCGTCTTTCGCGGCGCGGTCGATCCGCTGTTCGACGTCGCGGACGCTGTGCATGAACTCGTCGAGCTTTTGTCGATCCTGCACCGCGAGCGTTCGCCGCAGGTCATGCGACTGCGCGAGCACGGCGTCGAGCACACTCTTGTCGCGCAGCAGCCCGCTGGTGTCAAACAGCCTGTCAAAGACCGCCCGCGGATAGATCTCCGGCGCGATCGGTGTGTTCTTGGAGGACCAGGAAACCGTGCCGTAATAAACGCTCGGCACGCCGCCTCGCAGACCCGTCTCGGCCGGTTCAATTCCCAACACCAGACTCGGGACCGGCGTGACTTTGCCGGTGTGCCGCGCGATCATCTGGTCGATCGACTCGGCCCCCTCGGGAATCAGCGACTGCTTGAACCGCGCCCCGCTGAGCACATTGCTGAACAGCGGCCAATGCGGGCCGCTGGTGTTGTTGAACACATGCAACTCGCGGAGCACCAGGATCTCCCGCTTGTACGGTTCCAGCGGCGCAAGCGTGGCAGACAACTCGAAGGTGTCCCCTTCGCCTCGGGCCCACCACTCGTACGGGTTCACGCCATTGGCGAACAGCAGGCAACCCCAGCGCAGCGGAGGCTTGTGGTCCTGCAACCCGCCACGGTCTTGTGCCCAGGCGAGCGATTCCAGCCAGGGGAGTGCCAGCGTGGCGCCGATTCCCTGGAGGGCGTGGCGACGGGAAAGGCGAATGTTTCGAGGATTGTGGTTCATAGGTGTCATGGTGTCTCGTGTTCCGCGGATGGGCGACTGCGTCCGTCGCGTTGGATGCGTGTGAGCAGGGCGGTGAGGTCGGCGACGACGTCCGGGTGTCGGTCGTAAAGGTTGTTCGACTCGCCGAGATCCTCTTTCAGATTGTACAACTGACCAGCGGGCTTGTCGGTTTCGCGGGCGTCGGGGTTCTCGCGGATCCCGCCACCGTTCTGGATTGGGATCAGCTTCCAGGGGCCGTGCCGGACGGCGACCACACCGCGGTAGCTGTCCTGAATCAGCGCGTCGCGTATCGGCCCCGTGGCGGGCCGGTCCAGCAGGTGTGGCAGGAAGCTGAAGCTGTCTTCGCCGGCGTCGTCGGGCAGCGTCTGACCGGTGAGTTCGGCGAGCGTGGCCATCACGTCGGTCAACGCGAGAAGTGCGTCGGAGGTGGAACCGGGCGCGACGTGACCCGGCCAACGGGCGAGCAAGGGCACGCGGTGGCCGCCCTCGTAGACCTGCGTCTTCTGCCCGCGGAGTGGTCCGTTGACATGATGTCCGTTGATCACGGCGCGGTCCTTTTGCGTGTAACTCGCCATGCCGCCGTTATCGCTGGAGAGGATCACCAGCGTGTGGTCGGCCAGCCCGCGGCGGTCGAGCACATCGAGCACCTGACCGACCGACCAGTCGAGTTCGCGGATGAAGTCGCCGTAGTCGCCCGCCGCGCTCTGGTCTTTGAATCGCGGGTTCGGCCGCCACGGCACGTGCGGGTTGCGGTGGGCGAAGTACAGGAAGAACGGCGCATCGGCATCGGGCGACCGCGTCTCGAGATAATCGACGGCCTCCTCGGTCAGACGAATCGCCAGGTCCTCGTGCTCGTACTGGATCGGCTCGGTATTCTCAAACGTTAGCCACGGGCTGATGCCCGCGTCGCGAGGTCGCTTGTCGTAGGTCGTGGCGTACCGCGGCTTCTCTGGGTCAAGCACCAGTCGGATCGGCTTGTCGAGCTTCTCGAGCCCCACGACGTGATGGTCGCGGATGTAGACGTGTGGCAATTGGCCGACGTGGGGGATGCCAAACCACGTGTCGAATCCACACTCCATCGGACCGGGCCGGATCGCCTGGTTGTAGTCGATCCCCAGCAACGGATCCCAATTCACGCCATCGGGTCGGCCAAAGCCGAGGTGCCATTTGCCGACCATCGCGGTATCGTACCCCGCACGCTTGAGCAGCGACGCGATGGTCATGCGCACTCCGGGATCAAAAATCAGTGGATCGTTCGACCACACGCCACTTGAGCCAGCCCACGACCGCCAGCAGTACCTTCCGGTCATCAGATTGTAGCGCGTCGGCGTGCAGACTGTACTCGGCGTGTGTGCGTCGGTGAAGCGTCTCACCTCACGGGCCAAACGATCGAT
>JBJHDE010000392.1:0-5650 GCA_050486385.1 Planctomycetales bacterium
CCTTATGAACGCTCCGCGACCAGCCTCGTTGAGTTTCCTTTGTGTGTGAACTGTCACAATGAGTTCACCGACCCGGCGGATCGGCGATTTGCTGCCGAGAGCATGAGTTGCCCGGTCTGCGGTCCGCGGGTGTGGGCGGTTGATCGACAAGGGCGGATGGTGGCCACCGGTGTCCAGGCCTTGGCGGACATTGCCAGAGTGTTGATCGATGGGCAAGTCGTCGCCGTTAAGGGGCTTGGCGGTTATCAACTGCTGGTGGATGCCACGCTCGAGCGGAGTGTCCAAGAGCTGCGTCAACGGAAACGTCGGTGGACCAAGCCGTTGGCCGTGATGGTGGCCGATCTGGAGCAAGCGGCCGAGTTGGCCATTTTGGATGCGGCCGCCGCGGAGGTGCTGGCCAGTCCGGCCAATCCGATTGTCGTGCTGCCTGCCCGGCGGCCCAGCCCGGTCGCCTCGTCGGTGCATCCGGGGGTGGGCTCCATCGGGCTGATGCTGCCGACCACGGCCCTGCACGCCTTGCTGTTGGCCCGCGTGGGCCGACCGCTGGTGTGTACCAGCGGCAATCCCGAAGGCGAACCGTTGGTCGCCGACCCCGAGTCGGCCGAGCGTCTGTTGGCCGGCATGTGCGATGCGTGGCTGCATCACAATCGGCCCATCGTGCAGCCGTTGGACGATAGCGTGGTGCGGATGGTGCATGGTCGCCCGATGAGCCTGCGATTGGCCCGGGGTTATGCGCCTTGGCCCTTGCACCTGCCAGGGGAAATGCCATTGCTGGCCGTGGGTGGCCATCACAAAGTCGCGCTGGCCTGGTGCAATTCCGGTCAGGCGGCCCTGGGGCCTTACCAGGGATCGCTCGACACACTGGCCGCCCGCAGTCGGTGGGAAGACCATGTCGGGCATGTTCGCGGGTTGTATGGTTTTGAACCGGAGGGCGTGGTTCACGATCAACACCCCGACGCGGTCGGCACGCACTGGGCGCTGCGGCAGCCTGTGCGAACGCTGGCCGTGCAGCATCATCACGCGCATGTCGTGGCGGGGATGATCGAGCCCGGCTGGCTGGACCGCACCGTGTTGGGTTTTGCCTGGGACGGGCATGGCCACGGGCCCGATGGAACGGTTTGGGGCGGCGAAGTCCTGAGGGTCGACGTTCAGAGTTACGAGCGGATCGGCCGAGTTCGCCCCTTCGCGTTGCCGGGCGGTGATCGCTGTGCTCGCGAGCCGTTTCGGTGTGGTCTGGCCGTATTGGTGGAGTCGCTGGGGCCGGCGGCGGCCGAATCGTGGGCGACGGTCCAATCGCCGGGCCGACCGATTCGCCCGCTGTTGGCCTTGGTGGAGTCGCCACGGACGCCGCGGACCAGCAGTCTGGGGCGACTGTTTGATGCGGCGGCCTGGCTGGTGCTGGGCGTCGAGGCGGTCGATCACGAAGGCTACGCGGCGGCGATGTTGGAATCGGTGGCGGATCCCGCGGCGACCGGATATTATCCGGTGAGTTGGCAGCCGCCTGCCGGGGACGGCCGGCCGGGCACGCTCGATTGGCGGCCGTTGTTTCGGGCGCTGCTGGACGACCGGCGTTGTGGGGCGAGCCCCGGTGTGCTGGCTCAGCGGTTTCATCGCTCGTGGGCGGTGGCCGTCGCGGCGATTGCCGGCCACTATGCCCAGTGGCCGGTGGTGCTGGCGGGCGGCGTGTTTCAAAATCGCTTGCTGGTTGAACTGATCGTCGAGCAGTTCCAGGGTGCGACCGACCGCGTGGCCCTGCCCGGTGGGATTCCTCCTGGCGATGGCGGCTTGGCGGCCGGCCAACTCGCCATCGGTCGGGCTTGGGCCCCACACTTCCGAGCGAATTGACCATGTGTCTGGCCGTACCGGGACAACTGATGGAGTGGATTGAGCGCGATCCGCTGTTCGCCGAAGGGCGGGTCCGCTTTGGGGGCCTGACGCGGCGGGTCAGTTTGCAATGCGTGCCCGAGGTCGACGTGGGGGATTATGTCTTGGTTCATGCCGGCATTGCCATCAGCCGCATTTCGCCCGCGGAGGCCGAAGCCCTGCTGGCCACCCTCGATGAACTCGAACCGCCCGACGAATCGTTCCCCATCGAGGAGCCCGACGCATGAAGTATGTGGACGAATACCGCGACGCCCAGCGGTGCCAGAGTCTGGTGCATGCGATTCGGTCATCAGCCTCGCGACCGTGGCGCATCATGGAGGTCTGCGGCGGCCAGACGCACGGGCTGTTGCGGTGGGGGATCGATCAGCAACTCTCCGGAGCCGTCGAGCTGCTGCATGGGCCGGGTTGCCCGGTGTGCGTGACCCCCAGCGAGGCCATCGATCAGGCAATCGCCCTGGCGCGGCAACCGGGCTGCGTGGTGACCAGCTTTGGCGATATGTTGCGGGTGCCCGGCAGTCGCGAGAGCCTGCTGACGGCCCGCTCCAGCGGCGCTCGGGTGCAACTGGTGTATTCCCCATTGGACGCCGTGCGTCTGGCCGAAGCCCACCCGGAACTGCAAGTCGTGTTCTTTGCCGTGGGATTCGAGACCACGGTACCGGCCACGGCCTTGGCGGTTCAACAGGCGGCGCGGAAGGGGCTTGAGAATTTCACACTTTTGGTGGCCCATGTGCGGGTTCAACCGGCCATGGAACACCTGCTGGCCGCCCAGCCCCAAGCGATTGATGGTTTTCTGGCCGCCGGCCATGTGTGTACGGTGACCGGTTACGAAAGTTACCACGCACTGTGTGCAGCGCGACGGGTGCCGGTGGTAGTCACGGGTTTTGAACCGGTCGACTTGCTGCTTGGGCTGGCCGAGTGCGTGCGGCAATTGGAAGCCGACCAGTCGCGGGTTGTGAACTGTTATCCCCGCTGCGTTCAGCCCGAGGGCAATCCGCATGCGGTGCGGGCCATGCAGGAAGTGTACGAGCCCTGCGACCTGGCCTGGCGGGGGCTGGGTGTCATCCCGCAAGGCGGCCTGCGACTCCGCGGGGCGTGGCGGCGTTTCGATGCCCGACACCGCCTGGCCACCCAGGTGCTGCCCGTGATTGAACCCACGACCTGCCGGGGTGGCGAAGTCCTGGCCGGTGCGATCAAGCCGCCCGAGTGCGCCGAGTTCGGCCAGCGCTGCACGCCCGATGGGCCCCTGGGGGCCCCGATGGTCAGCAGTGAAGGGGCGTGTGCCGCGTATTATCGATTCGCTCGCGGTGCCGATCGCGTTTCGGTGTGAACACGCCGGGCCGCGGGTGACAGTGTTTCTCATGGACCAGGCCATCCCAGCGATTGGCCGCGGGGGCTTCGATGGACGAATCCGCCTTTCCCGAAGACGCCGGGTGTCCGCGGCCGCAGGCGGCGACGGCGGGCCACATCAGTCTGGCCCATGGCGAGGGCGGCCGACTCGCCCGGCAACTCATCGAGCAACGGATTCTGCCGCGGCTGGGCAATCGCTGGCTCGGCGCGTTGGGCGATGCCGCCGTGCTGGATCCACACGACCTCAGTTTGCCGGCCGGCGGACGCCTGGCCCTGACGACCGATAGCTTTGTCGTCTCGCCGTGGTTCTTTCCGGGTGGCGATCTGGGCCGGTTGGCCGTGCTGGGCACCTGCAACGATCTGGCCGTCGCCACCGCCCAGCCCCAATGCCTGACGTTGGCGATGATCCTGGAAGAAGGTTTCTCGTTGGCGGTGCTTGACCAACTGCTGGCGAATGTGCGGCGGGCGGCCGATGAGGTCGGCGTGGCCATCGTGGCGGGCGATACCAAGGTGGTGCCTCGGGGAGCCGCCGACGGCGTGTTTCTCACCACCACGGGCCTAGGCGTGTTGACCGGTCCGCCACCGCCCGGCCCCAGCGGTCTGCAACCCGACGACGTGCTGCTGGTCAGTGGACCCATCGCCCAGCATGGGATGGCCGTGCTGGTTGCCCGCGAGAATCTGGGCCTGGAACCGCCACCCAGCAGCGACTGTGCCGCGTTGTGGCCAGCCGTCGCCAGCCTGTTGGCCAAAGGAGTGGGAATGCGGGCGATTCGCGATGCCACCCGGGGCGGGGTCGCGGCCGTGCTGCACGAGTGGGCCCAAGCCAGTGGCCAGACGTTGGCGATTGACGCCGACAACCTGCCGGTCACCGACGAGGTCCGCGGGGCCTGCGAGCTGCTGGGCCTCGATCCGCTGCACGTGGCCAACGAGGGCACCCTGTTGTGCGCGGTTCCCCCCGATCAGGCTCATGCGGCGCTAGCGGCCCTGCGGGCGGTGCCGGTCTCGGCCCAGGCTGTGGCAATCGGACGGGTCCAGCCTCGCGGCCCGGTCCCCGTGGTGGTCAATCGCGGGTGGGGGGCGCCAATGCCCTTGGACGAGCCAACCGGAGCCCCGCTGCCACGGATTTGCTGACCCAAGCCGCCATGCCACGCGCGGCGGGCCCACCGTGGTCGACGGCCGACGAGTTGTCACCTCGACCCGGTCCGATAGAATCTACCCGCGGGAGCGTGTGTGTGCGGATGTGGCCCAAACGTGGGGCGATGTCGCCACCGGGGCGCTCTCGATTTTCTCGCCCAGGAGCGTTGCCATGGCTTTGACCGTGATGAAGCGGATCAAGTTTTGTGCGGGTCACCGGTTGTATCGCCACGGTGGCAAGTGCGAGTTCTTCCATGGCCACAACTACGTGGCCGACATCTATGTGACCAGCGAGGATGTGGACTCCGTGGGCCGGGTGATCGACTTCGCCGACCTCAAGGCCCTGTTCAAGGGTTGGATCGACGAGCACTGGGACCATGGCTTCATCCTGTCGGAGGTCGACTCCAACGGGATTGCCGCCGCCAAGATGGTGGAGCCCACCAAGTACTACATCCTGCCCTACAATCCGACCGCCGAGAACATGGCCCGCTACCTGTTGGACGAGGTGGGGCCCGACCTGCTGGCCGAGACCAGTGCCAAGCTGGTCAAGGTCGTGATGTGGGAGACCGACGACTCGTTCGCCGAGGCCAGTTTGGCCAGTCCGCTGCCGGCCGATCCCCTGATGGCCGCGTCCCGCGAGTCGGCTTGATGCCGGCGGCCCCCCGCCAGGGGCCGCTTTCGTTGACCGACCCTTCACACTGTCTACAATAACGGCGTTTGCCGCCCGCCGTCGGGGTCCCGTCCGTGGCCGCCGGCGGACTCGTGTTGCCATTCCGGCCCAACCGTCACTCGCCCGCCGTGTGCTGATGCCCGTTGCTCCACCGACCGCTACCAGTTTTCGGACCCTGACCGCCTTGCCGGTCTTCAACGAAGCGGCTCACCTGGAACCGGTGCTGACCGAGGTCCTGCGCTACAGCGAGTCGGTGTTGGTCGTCGACGATGGCTCGTCCGATGGCAGCGGCGAGATTGTGCGATCGCAGTTTCCCCAGGTGGCCGTCGTCACGCATCCCGCCAATCGCGGCTACGGAGCGGCCTTGCGGTCGGCCTTCGATTACGGCATCGCCCACGGTTTCGACGCCGTGATCACCATCGATTGCGATGGCCAGCACGAACCGCAGCGGATTCCCGCCTTGACTCGGGCGATCGCTCAGCCGGGCGTCGACATCGTGTCGGGCAGTCGCTACTTGCAGGATTTCCCCGGCGATAGCCCCGCCCCGGAAGAGCGGCGGCGGATCAATCAGCAACTCACCCGCGAACTGAATCGTCGACTGGGACTGGACCTGAC
>JBJHDE010000393.1:0-612 GCA_050486385.1 Planctomycetales bacterium
CGTCTGCGTCGACACGGCCAACAAATCGAGATCGTCGCCAGCGTGGTGGTGGTCGCCGACGGGCTGGGCGGGTCGTTCTTTCAAGGGCACGAGGCCTGGCGGCCCGAGATCGCCGCCGACGCCCGGATCGGCCTGGGAGCGACCTTCCCCCTGGACGCGGCTCATCCCATGGCGGACGCCTTGCCGCGACGGGCGGTCTCGATGGCCTGGAGCCCAGCCGGCTACGTGGGCCTGTCGTGGTTGGGCGATGGCCGACTCGATGTAGCCGCGGCGATGGACCGGGGCAGTGTCCAGCGGCATGGCTCGGCGGGAGCCGCCCTGGTGGCCGTGTTGCAGGAAGCCGGTTTGCCTGTCCCCAGCGATTGGCAAGGGCTGGCCTGGCAGGGCTCGCCCCCGTTGACCCGCCGCCGGGGCCTGGTGGCCGAGCACGGCTCGGCCTGGCTGCTGGCCCGCCTGGTGGGCTCGGCCCGGGCGTTCGACCTGCTGGCCTCGGGCCGGGTGGTGCTGGCCTCGGCGGCGCCCGGGTCGCCAACGGCCGAGGTCCCGTCGAGCGCGCCGGACCGCGCGGTCGACGCGACGGCGATCTACCGCATCTACTTCCACGGCCCCGCC
>JBJHDE010000393.1:622-2485 GCA_050486385.1 Planctomycetales bacterium
GACGGCCTGTTCATGGTGGGCGATGCCGCCAGATTCGTGGAACCCTTCACCGGCGAAGGCATGAGTTGGGCCCTGCAGTCGGCCGTGGCCGCCAGTCGCCCCATCGCCGATGCCGCCGGCCTGCGGCAACACGATCAGGCCAGCCACACGCCCGAAGCCGTGTGGCGGCGGCTGCATGCTTCACGCTTCGCGGGCAGCTTTCTGACCTGCCGCACACTGAGCCACGCCCTGCGGACCCCGACGATGGTCCGCCTGGCCCATTGGTCGTTGCGATGGTTGCCACAACTCAGCCGCCCGTTGGTGCGGTGGGTGGTGCGGCCCCGCTTGCGGACCGCCGATCTGCCGGTGAATCTGGCCGCCGCCCCGCCCGAGATCACCAGCCCATCATGACCAGATTCGATTCAATCGCCTTGCGGGCGTGATCCAGGTCGGCCCCGGTTTCTTGCATATACAGGCGAATTGCCTGGTATTTGTCGCCGCCCGCGCGGTTCAGGCAGTCGCGGGCCACCTGCACGCTGCTCGACTCGCCAGTCAGGCCAAGCATGGCCTTGCTGATGAGCCAGGTATTCCTGGGCCGCTTGGTGACCCGCAGGATCCGCTCCTCGGGATAGGACTCTTCGACCACCTCGGTGGCCTGCTCCTGGTCATCGGCCCAGGTGATGATGATGTGGGCTTCGGTCTCGATCTCAAATAGGGGCATCGTCGGCTCCGCGGGGCACTTCGGCGGTTTCTTTGTCTTGAACGCAATTCGGGGCCGCGAGGTTCAAGGCGCGGCTCGGAAATCCCGTCCGTCGCCCAAGGGCCGCCCCATCGCCACCGCCTTCCGGCAGCGGACACTCGGGCGTGCGAGGAAACCTACCTGCGCCCCCGGGGTATCGTCAATGTTGACTCCCGGTGGGGTGCCCCCACGCCCGGGGAGTCCACCACCCCGCGAAACCAGGCCCACACACCCAATCGAGATGGGGGGGGCGGGCCCGCTGCCAAACGTCCGGCATAAACGATCCCGGAAACGAACATCCTCGCCCCTGGGCCTCCGACCCAGGCTCCGTGAACGACCCCGATAGGGTCGAAATCCGGATCCCCGGCCCTGTAAGGGCCGTTCTACGATAGCCCAGGGTAACACCCTGGGTATTTTCGGGCGTTATCGGGTGTTTTCGGGCGTTGTCGTGAGGCCAATACCAATCACCCAGGCCCACACACCCAGGCCCCCGGCCTGGGCTCCGTGAACGACCCCGATGGGGTCGAAAGCCGGATCCCCGGCCCTGGAGGGGCCGTTCTCTTAGCCCCGGGCATGGTCCGGGGCCAACGGCTGGTCCAACACCGCCCGCAATTGTTCTTGAGTTGTGGGTAGATTGTAAATACGAAGCATATCGGTCAGTGTGTTCTTGCTTCTCTGCATGAATGCCGGGGTTTCAGGATGCTGATCAATCGGGCCGTCAATGGTCCAGATCGGGTCGAGTTCAACGATGTGCCGCAGTATCTGGCGGGTTGATTCCGACGAGAGAACGCGTGGGATTTTGCTGGGGTCGGGAACAAGGCTCTCCAACTGCGAGTTCTCAAGTAGCTCTCTTACATGAAACTCTTTCTCAAGCAGAACGAGCGCGAAGGCATACGTCTGGACAGCCGAGAACTGGCGAATGCGCATGAACCAAGCATCGACAAGCGGTCTCTTGAACTCCGGCCGGCACTCGGCCAGCCAGACCAGCACAGCAGGTAAGGTGCCTGATGTCGATGATTTGATGGTGCTGAGAGTGTCGTCCACGAACGTCAGCCATTGTTCAGGCTCCTTGAACTCAAGGCCAATTCCAAAACCGAGCAGCGTCGCATGGACCCTGACGACAGGATCCTCGGACTGACACAGGC
>JBJHDE010000393.1:2495-5632 GCA_050486385.1 Planctomycetales bacterium
CAGCAAGACGATGTCGACCAACAGGCGTCGGATCACATCGGGATGCCGTTCAACATTGAGACGTCGCGCCAGGATAGTCGAACTACTCGGGGCGTCCAGAAGAGTGAGTGTATGGATAATCTGTTGCCTAACGGCTGGATCGGGGTGCTCAAGAAAGCGTTTTATACTGGGCACAATCTCTTCCGCTGCCTCCCAGGTGCGATCCAGATCCCGCCAAGCCTGTTCCACCTCGGGATTCGGAGCACGCCGCGCGTTCGCGCTGGTGACATCACGACCTGCGAAGCCAGGGCGCCACTCGATTTGATAGCCCCAGTCCCACTCATCATCGGCGCACAGTTGAGAGATCACATTGATCATATAAAGTGCGGCTTCGAGATCGCGGCACTGCCCGGAGTCGAGATAGGCGGCGATCCACCGCAGGGTGAGCGGGTACTCGTGCAACGTTGGGGTCGGACAGTTGGGGTTCCTTTTCCGCCCCGCGACGCCATGATCGAAAAGCTCGGTCAAGACATGGCGGATATGCTCAACGTCGACCGTGGGGTCGATTCCCGAGGTGTCGGCGTCATCCCAGGGATACTTATTCATGACATACTCCCAACCAAACGGGGCGTGACAATGGCAACCAATTTGCACCCAGTATGCCACCCCCGTCCGGCCTGGCAACCGGCTTCACGATTCCCAAACCGCGCGACGCGTGTCAGTGTCGGTGCCCTTGCTCCGAAAAGTCGAGGCACGGCGGTACGATCGAGGGACACGCCGGCTGGCGGTCCCATGGCTGCACCCTCGGGCCGCTCTCTGTCGTGCCCGGCGTGCCACTCCTGCCGGGCGATTCGGCGTTGGTGTATGCCATCGGTGAGCATGGGTAACGATGGTGATGGCGTGCCCGAAGGCTTCGTGCCTTCCGCCGCGGATGATCGCACCGTTGCCGACCTCCGTGAGTTTCTGGCCAAGCGGCTCGGGCCCTACGCTGTGCCCTGGTTCGACGCCAGGATGCCTGGAGCGGACATGGCATCGCTTGTTGGTGATCCGAAACTTGGCAGGCCTTCGGCTTACAAGTCCAAGTCGATGATGGGCACGATGAATTCATTTGGATGATGATTGCCCGAGTGTCCCCTTCAACTCCCGCAGTCTTCGATGCTCGTCGAATTCGGCACGGAGGACCTCGTGCTCGTTTTGGATCACGACCAGCAAACCGTCAACATCCTGCGGTTCAAAGCCATAGTGTTTCAGGTATCCCCGCAGTGCTTCTCGATGATCAGGCAACTCCATCGCCAAGATCACCTGCGGGAAGACTGCCATGATGCGCCGAAGTGGATCATCGACTTGGAATTGTAGCTGTTCGTCCGTGATGAGCAGGAAGGCTGCGCCGCCATCGTAAGGGCCACGGTAGTACGCTTTGCCCAACCCCTCCCCAACTGCAATCGAAGCAAAGGCGTTGCCGTCTGCGTGGTCCAAAGGGACCATCGTTTCTGTTAGCTCGGCAATGCCGTGTTCCTCACCAAGAGCTTTCAGCTTGAGCGATGCGGTTTGTTGCTCGGCCGGGATGTTGCTGGCTTCGTTTGCCCATGCCCAAAGCCATGTGCCTGTCTCTTGGGATTCGGTGCCCAGGACTTCGGCCTTCCAGTGGAATTGGTCGCCGAAGGAAAGGACGCCCTTTTGGATGTCGTATGTCCACGGGAGGTCTTGAACGAGTTCGGCAAGGAGCAATTGCCGGTCGAAGGTGAGAAGCAGATGGGAGACAGTCGAATTCAACACGAAACAACTCAGGCCGGAGTCTCTTTTTGGACAAACTTGCACGTTTGCGGGTCAACATGATTGTTCGCTGTGTCGACACCACCGATGAACGAGCAATCAATCTCTCCGCAAAGAAGTTGCTTAGTGAAGCTCAGCATGGACAAGTCAAACCGAGTGAAGATTTCAAGATCGTACATGGCAATTACCGGCCAGACAGATGGATCTCCGTCAGTGAACCAGAAGAAGTGCTTACGGTCTTCGCCATACCCCCAAAGCAACAAACCCGGTTGATCAGGGTATATTTCGTATGGAATGTACTCGTCGCCTTCCGATAGTTTGAGTTGTCGAATGGTATCCAAGTCTCGATTCTGTTTTGCCCAATAATCATCGCTGTACGGATTTAGCACCTCAAGAAATATGCTTCCGTCAATGTCAAAATAGCCGCTTCCGTACGCTTGGATGAACTTCATCAAATCAGGCGGTAGGGCTGGAAGATTTGGTGCTTTGGCATGCACAGAAACCCCGATTGGCGTTTTAGGCGGCGCTACTGCTGCGATCAATTCGCCAAGGACTTGGTCGGCTGAGCTGCTCATGATGATACCTGACACTTAGACGGTACTGGTTCGTTCGGATCGTTTCGGAATGTGACGTCGAGGTTGTAGGTGTTTCCGCCCAATCCTGTGGCCTTGATCGTGAAACTCTCAGGAACAACGGGATCCGTTCCAAAATGTGGCGTGACCTCTACTCTGATGCATCCACAGCCGAGTGCCTCAGCAATCCGATTTTCGCACACTTTGAAAATGCTTTGATTCACGTATCTATACTGAGCTGAGAAGTTGCAAGAGCCACGCTTGCCGCTGAATCGAGAAGCAATTACGTGCCCTTTCTCCCAGGATGATTGATTATACGGAGCCGTGTTCCTGAATGTGCCCCACCAGGGCGGCGTATTGAGGTTTGTCCGGCTTGCTGACGAGACAACCAGTGCTGCACCACCGCCAGACATCTCGACGTTCCCAGTATACCAGGGAACTGTCACGCTTCGATCGATGCAGGAGTAATGGTCGTTCTGCTGCGGACAGGGGTTTGGGCTGTTGTTATGCACCAACACACCGCTCTCACCCACCCGGTAAACATGGTCCCCTTCGACTTCAATGTTGTAGACAACTTCCGGTGACGGACGACGAACTCGACTCTCAACAACGATCGTCCCTTCCAGCGTCTTTAGCGTTTCCCCAATCTCCAGGTCAAGCACTGAGACCCACTTCCCTCTGGAAACCGACCAGAACGGGTGGGTGCCGGTGACACCAATCGGCTTGGACTCGCTCTCCAGCTTGAGGTCGTAAACCTCACCTGAGGTGTGGCGGAACGTGCCAGTGACCAAACCGGGCCGAACGTCGTAGACC
>JBJHDE010000394.1:0-5629 GCA_050486385.1 Planctomycetales bacterium
GAATGTAGTCCTGCTCCATCCGCACCAAGGGCACGCGGCGGTGGCGGTACTGCTCCCACATGAACGTCAGCTTGGTGTTCAGCCGCGTGATGGTCGAGCGGGTCTTGTTTTCCGCGGCGACGGCCCGCGCCTGGGCGGCGGCCACGACAATCAGGCCGGCCAGGATCAGGACAATCGTCATCACGGCGATCAGCTCCACCAGGGTGAAACCCGCTCGCCGCTGGTGGTTGTGAACCATCACGGCATCATCCCTCCGATAGTGGTGCCTTCCAGATTCGTGACGTTGTCCAGGTCGAACTCGCTGACCCGGCCCGGCCCCAGAATCCGTGCGGATTCCAGCGTGGCTTGCGGCGGGTAGTGCCCACTGGCTTGCAGGTTCTGTAGGGCCATCGGGTGCGGTGCGCCTCCGGCGGCCATGGGATTGAAGCCAAACACGCCGTCTTCGCCAGCGGTGATCAACTGGCAGGTGTCGGGATTATGAAACTCGAGCCCCGTCTGGCTGATCGCCCGCACGTACGGCGCCGCCACGCCGATCCGTTGCATCAACGGCGGAATGCTGTAAGCCGCCGTAAACTGCCGGGTCGGATCGAGATAATCCTGCGAGCGGAAGTACACCACCGGGGCCTGGGTGGTCTCGCTCAGGTAGAACTCCGGCCAGCCGTCGCCGTCCAGATCGCGCAGCACACCTTGTTCAAAGGCAAAGGCCACGTTGGTACGACTGGGATTCATGGCCCGGGGAGCAAACGGGTTGGTCGGATCGTTGGCGAAGCCGGTCAAGATCCAGCCCTGCTGACCGGTGCCAGCGTCGACGACCAACTCGGGCATGCCGCCCAGAAAAAACACCCAGCTCTCGGCGGCGTCCATGCTGGCGAAATCCAAATGCCCCAAACTAGGAATCTCGGTCAACTGACCAAGATTGGTTTGGAGTTGGGGGGGGGCCAGACGGTTTTGGATCCGCACGGCTTGGGGATACTCCTTGCGGAGCCAGACCAGCAGCCGTTGGATGTTGGTCTGCGGGTCGTTGCTCATGCTGGGCGGGTAGCCGTCGGGATACCGCGCCACCAGGCCCTGCTGAATCTGCGACAGCATCATCGCGTGACCAGCTTGCCGGCCACCGAGAATCGCTGGCCCCAGGGCCGTGACCAGCAGCCCGATCAGCATGGCGATGATCAGGATCACGATCAAAAGCTCGGTGAGCGTAAACCCAGCACGAGCAGGTCGGGCACGATACACAGGGGACATGGGACTCTCCGGTTGCGGCAGCGGCGCGGGCACGAGGGAGATGGAGTTCAGTTGCTCATTTCGGTGATCAGCGTGATCAACGGCATGAACAGGGCGATCACGATAAACCCGACGATACCGCCCAGCACGACGATCATCAGCGGCTCAAGCAAACTCACCAGGCTCTCAACGGCCACGTCGACTTCTTCGTCGTACACGTCGGCCACCTTGTAAAGCATCTTGTCCAGTTCGCCGGTCTCTTCACCGACGTCGACCATATTGACCACAATGTCGTCGACCACCCGCTGCTGGCTTTTCAGCAGGTACATCAACGCCCCGATGGCGGGCACGAGCTGAATCCAGAAAAACAGCGCCATCAGATTGAACGGCGGGCGGCTGGCATCCCGCATTGGTCCGGCGATGCTCTCGCCCTCGCGGACGCTGTCAAGCACCTTGCCGTACATCCGTTCGAACACGGCGTTTCCGCTGGTCTCCTTGGCGATATTCAAGGCCTCGAGAATCGGCACACCACTGGCCACCAGGGTGCCCAGCGTCCGCGAGGTTCGGGCGATCACCGTCTTGCGGAGAATTCCACCCAGAATGGGCGACTGTAACAGGAACAGGTCGAACCCGTAACGCCCGGCCTTAAACTTGGTCCAGAGCAAGATCCATAAATAAATTCCCATGGGAATCCCCGGCAACAGGTACCAGTACTTCCCCATGAAGTTGGAGATAAAGATCAGCCACTGGGTGACCTGGGGCAGTTCGATGTCGAAATCTTCAAAGATCTCGGCAAAGCTGGGCACGATCCAGGTCATAATGAAGTACAAAATGCCGAAGGCCACCAGCACGACCACGATCGGGTAGACCATGGCCCCGCGGACCTTCCGCTTGAGGCTGTCGCTCTTCTCTTGGAACTCAGCCAGTCGACGCAGCACGATTTCCAACACACCGCCGGCCTCGCCGGCCTTGACCATGTTGGTGTACAAGCGGTCGAAGCCCCACTTGGTCTTGGCCATCGACTCCGACAGCGAGCTGCCGGCCTCGATGTCGTCGCAGACATCGAGCAGGGCATTCTTCAGGGCGCCCGGCTTCTCCTGGCCTTCCAGAATTTGCAGGCTGCGAAGAATCGGCAGACCGGCATCCTGCAGGGTGCTTAACTGCCGCGTAAACATCGTGAGCTTCTTGCCCTTGACCCGGCCAAAGGCGAAGCCCCGCTTCTTGCCGCTCTTGGCGGATTCGGCCTTCTTCTTTTTCTTCTCGACGATTTTGGTGGGATAGTATCCCATGCCACGGATTGTGGACTCGGCCTCTTCCTGATTGTGGGCCTCGACCACATCCTTGATTTCTTCGCCCTTGGAATCCAAGGCGGTGAATTGGAAAGTTGCCATGAGACTGAGAGATCCCTACCAAGGAAGTGGAGCAGTCGTTTCGAAATCGCCCTCGCGCCCTCGTGCGGCCGTCCCGACAGGTCACGGGAATCAGCCACTCATGCAGGCGGCCCCAAGGCGGACCGGGGTCACAACATTCGATCTTTGGACCGGCTAATCAATTACGGTTTCGCGGAGCACCTCGTCCGCCGTGGTCACGCCATCAAACATAAATGCCAGGCCGGCCTCGCGGAGCGGGGTCATACCATACCCCTTGGCCGCGTCGCGAAGCCGGTCGATGCTGGCGTTCTGCATAATCAGCTCGCGGATGGCATCGTTGATAATCATCAACTCGAAAATCCCCACCCGCCCGCGGTAGCCCGAGTTGTTGCACTTATCGCAACCGCGCCCCTGGTACAGCTTGCGGGCCCGGGGATCGTCGGGCTTCACCCCCAACTGCAAAAGCTGGTCGCTCCGCGGGACCACGGCCTCTTTGCAATCCTGGCAGATCCGACGCAACAGCCGCTGGGCCAAAATCGCCTCGAGCGTGGCTGACAGCAAAAACGGCGGGATGTGCATGTCCCGCAACCGCGTGATCGTGCTGGGGGCATCGTTGGTGTGTAACGTGCTGAACACCAGGTGCCCGGTCAACGACGCCTGCACGGCAATCTCGGCCGTCTCGGTATCGCGAATCTCGCCCACCAGAATAATGTCGGGGTCCTGCCGCAAAATCGCCCGCAAACACGACGCGAAGGTGACATTGATCGACGCATCGATCGGCACCTGAATAATGCCGTCGATATCGTACTCGACCGGATCCTCGGTCGTGATGATCTTGTCTTTGATGCTGTTGAGTTCACTCAACGAACTGTACAGCGTGGTCGTTTTGCCGCTGCCGGTGGGCCCGGTCACCAGCACAATGCCGTTGGGCTTGCGAATCACCTGGCGAAACTCGCCCAGGATCTTGGCGTCCATCCCCACGACTTCGAGATCGAGATTCACGACCGTGCGGTCAAGAATCCGGATGACCACGCTTTCCCCAAACAGCGTGGGGCACACGGCCACTCGCAAGTCGACCGGGTGTCCACCGACCAGCAACTCGATCCGCCCGTCCTGCGGCATCCGCCGCTCGGCGATGTCGAGGTTGCTCATGACCTTGATGCGGGTCACCAGGGCATTGGCCAGGTGCCGCGGCGGGGGCACCATCTCGTACAGCACGCCGTCGGCCTTGACCCGGATTTTGAACTCATGCTCGAACGGTTCAAAGTGAACGTCGCTGGCATGATCCTTAATCGCCAACAGCAGGATCATGTTCAACAGCTTGCGGACCGGGGCGCTGTTGGCCAGGTCCTCTTCACGACTCAGGTCGAACTTGCCGCTTTGCAACTGCAAGGCCGCATCGAGCAACTCTTTGTCATTGGCCAGCTTCTGGATTTCTTCTTCCAGGCTCTCCTGGCGGTTGTAGTACCGCTCCAGCGACTGGGCCACATCGGTGTCGGTGGCCACCACCGCCTTGATATCGTACCCCAGAAAGGTCCGCAGCTCGTCGACGGTCGACAGGTTCTGCGGTTCCGACAGGGCCACGGCCAACGTATTGTCTTGAAAGGTCAGCGGGATGACCTTGTAGACCTGGGCCATGGTATCGGTCACCAGGTCGAGCACCTCCGGCGGAATCGCCGTCTCGCCCAGGTCGATAAACGGCAGGCTGAACTGCTCGGCCAGGGCCAACGACACCTGCTCTTCGGTCAGCAGGCCCATCTCCTGACCCAGCTTTCCGAACAGGACATTCCCGCCCCGCAGCTTTTGCTCCTCGACCAACTCGTCGCGCTGCTCGGTGGTGAGCACGCCTTGATCGACGAGCACTTGGCCTATGCGTCGCAATGCCATGGTCGGGATCTCTCCTCCGTCGGGGTTCAGCCGTGTTGCTGGATCACCACGTGACCCAGCCGAATCTGTCGTATCTCTCTGGCGCCGGTGGCAGCAACTGCCCCAACCGACGCCGCTCTCAGCAAACAGCCCTCTCGCACGGGGTTCGCTGGCAATAACGCCTCCGCCCTCCAGGGCAAACCGCACTGGAGAAAGGATCCCCCTTCCAAACGCTTTCGCAGGACCGTTGGCCAACCAACGTCAGCGACACAGGTCACCAACACACTGGTACTCCACCCGCAGTCCCTCGGGCGAAGTGCCTCCCACCCTGGAAGTGAGCCTTGCTGGTCACTCCAGAACCGTGCGTTCGAGCCGACGGTTGTGTACCGCATCCCACCCAATCCCATGGGGACACAACCGCCAAGCTCAAAACGTCCCGGCACCAATTGGCCGGGTGCGTGCTTCAATCATCATCGTCTTCGTCTTCATCCTCGAGCTGCCCCTGCTTGAAACGCTGAATCTTGGCGGCCAGATCCGCCGGGCGCTGGGCCTTGAGCAGCACCTCTTTCTCGTCGACGACGCCATTCCTCCAGTGGTTGAACAGGGCGTCGTCCATCAGGATCATGCCGAACTTCTTCCCGGTCTGGATCGAGCCGGTGATCCGGAAGATCTTGTTTTCGCGAATCATGTTGGCGATGGCCGGCGTGACCACCAGCAACTCGTGGGCGGCCACCCGACCGCCTCCCTTGCGGGGCAACAGTGTCTGCGACAGCACGCCAATCAGGGCCATCGACAACTGCGTGCGGATCTGATCCTGCTGATTGGTCGGAAACACGTCGATGATGCGGTTGATGGTGCCTTCGGCGCTGTTGGTGTGCAGCGTGCCGAACACCACGTGCCCGGTTTCCGCGGCGCTGATGGCGGCCTCGATGGTGTCGAGGTCCCGCATTTCGCCCACCAGAATCACATCGGGGTCCTGCCGCAGGGCCCGTCGCAGGGCCTCCGAGAAGCTGGGCACGTCGATGCCCACTTCCCGCTGGTTGACCGTGCTCTTTTTGTGGTCGTGATAAAACTCGATCGGGTCTTCGATGGTGATGATGTGGTGGTCGACCGTCTCGTTGAGAAAGTTGACCATGCTGGCCAGGCTGGTGCTCTTGCCCGACCCCGTGGGA
>JBJHDE010000395.1:0-5629 GCA_050486385.1 Planctomycetales bacterium
GGCCGAGCCGAGACCGGGCGAGGCGGTCGCACTCGCGGTCGAGGGCGTCGGTCAGGCCGATCGGGATATCGACGGCCAGCACGATCGGTTCGGGAGCGATCGCCAGCAATTCCTCGCTCGACCGGCAGACTCGGGCGTCGAGGCTCCCGCCTCCCCGGTCGAGCAGGACGACGACCCAGCCCCCCGGGCAGCCGTCGGCCCCGGCGACGACCCCGGCCGCCTGTGGCCGATCGGCGTTCATCAGCAAGGCCATTCCCCGGAGTAGACCTCGGTCGCCGGGCCGGTCATGAAGACCGGGGCGTCGTCGGCGGGCCACTCCAGTTCCAGGGGACCGCCGGGCAAGTGGGCCAGAATCCGGCGGCCGGTTCGCCCGGTGAGCACGCCCGCCACGCACACGGCGGTGGCCCCGGTTCCACAGGCCAGGGTCTCGCCGCTGCCGCGTTCCCAGACCCGCATGCGGACTTCGTCGTTGGCGATGACCTCGACAAATTCGGCATTCACTCGCTCGGGGAAGGCCGCGTGCTTCTCGATCCTAGGCCCCAGTCCCAGTACATCGTCGTCGGTCAGCCGTTCCACATAGGTCACCGCATGCGGATTGCCCATTGACAGGCAGGTTACCGACAACTGCCGATCGCCCACTTGCAAGGGGGCGTTGATCGGCGGATCCCCGGGCAATGTGGTCGGAATGGCCCCGGCGGAAAACACGGGCCGCCCCATATCGACCCGCACCCGCTCGACCCGGCCGGCCGTGACCTCCAGGTCCAGCGTCAGCACGCCCGCACCCGTCTCGATGGCCAGTTGGGATTTTCGCGCCAAGCCGTGATCGTACACGTACTTGGCCACGCAACGGATGCCGTTGCCGCACATGCCGCTCTCGGACCCATCGGCGTTGAACATCCGCATTTGGGCGTCGGCCACGTCCGAGGGCCCAATCAGGATCAGGCCATCACCGCCCACACCGTAGTGGCGATCCGCGATGCGTCGGGCCAGGGCGGCCGGATCGGCGGGCGTCGGCTCGTCAAAGCAATTGACGTAGACGTAGTCGTTGCCAGCACCCTGCATCTTGGTGAATCGCACGTTGCGGCCTCTGTCTCCCTGGGCACGGACCCGAATGCGAGCAAATCCTAGCCCAAGGTGCGGTGGATGACGAGTGGAAAAAAACCACGCCCCCACCGCAATCCGAGGGGGTTCACGGCGGGGCCGCCACCACCTTCTCTCGCAGCCAGTCTTCCAGGCGGTCGATCAGCGGGGCCTGATCGGGGTGAATCCGGCGGCGGGCTTCGTCCAACAGCAGGAACTCGGCCTGGTCGATCTCCCAGCAGGCGCATTGCGGCACGCTGGTGGAATCGACCAGGCCGGCGAAGCCATAAATCCGCTTGCCGCTCTTCTGGTACTGCACCATGCCCAAGGGCGTTAGTTCCTCAGGCGCCGCCAGTCCGGTTTCCTCCAGGGTCTCGCGACGGGCGGCGTCTTCGGGATTCTCGCCGGGGTCCAGCTCGCCCTTGGGAATGCTCCAGGGCTTGTTGCGGTTGTACCAGCCCGAGGCATGCACCAGCAGCAGCTCCCAGCCGTCGGGGCTGGGTCGAACCAGCAAGGTGCCGCCAGCCTGCTTCACGGTTGGGCCTCGGTGTAGTAGTCGAAGACCAACACCTTTTCCAGCCGCGGCTTGACCAGGCTCACAAACTCCTTGTGGGCGGGGTGCGGCAAGTACTCGGCCAGCCCCTCCCGATCTCGGAAGGTGACCACGAAACCGTGGGTCAGGCCATCATTCAGCGGCTCGATGTTGACCTGCGTGCCGTGCTCGAACCCGATGATCGCGTCAATCTTCTCGGGCAGCTTCTTGAAGGCCTCGACGACCTCGGTGACCTGCTCGTCGCTGACATCGTCCTTGAACTGAAACAGCACGATGTGCCGCAGCACCTGGCCTTCGCGACTCGCGGATTCGCCCTGTCCCAGGGCCGCCAGCAGGGTCCGGGCGACAAAGGCGTTGCCCTCGGCATTCAGGTGGACGCCGTCACCGGTCAGCACGCCCCGTTCTTGATTGTCGGGGTTGTGCTGCTTCAGGTGCTCCAGAAATGCCCGCCGCAAGTCGACCAGCGGGGTGTTCGTCTCGCGGGCCACGCGGCGGCTGATGTCGGCGTATTCGTCGAGCATCTCGTCCAACGGGTTGCTGCCGTCGGTCTTTTCGCCAATCACGCTGGGCGTGGCCAGGACGACCCGGCTGCCCGTCTCGGTGATCTTGGCAATCAGGTTCCGCAGGCCTTGCTCGTACTGCGGCTTGTCGGTCCCCCGCCCGCGCTGCGAGTGCCACACGTCGTTGATGCCGATGTAGATGACCACCAGCGTGGGGTTCTTGGCCAGCACATCGCGTTCGAGCCGGGCCTCAAGGTCGGGCACCTTGTTGCCGCTGATGCCGGCCCCCAGCACGGTGATCGACTGAGCCGGATCCTCGTGAGCGACGGCTTCGCGAATCAGTTGCACGTAGCCGCCGGGTTGGTCGCCGGCCTGTGTGATGGAATCGCCGAGAAAGACGACACGATCGCCCGGGGCAAGCGTCGCCGGGGCCGTTTGGTCGGCCATGCCAAGGGGGTGCATCATCAAGAACACGGCCAGGACGGCCCCAGCCAATTGGACTGCGGATCGGACCATTGCGAAGAAACCTGGTGGTAGGGGGACTCTCGGGCCAAGCAGACGCCAGGCACCGAGATTGGCCCACCCGCGGCGCGATTGCAAGGGCGGGCGGGTCCGGTCACACCAGGGGGGTGGCGCGCTGGCCACTCACAACACTCCGGCGATGGGTTGCCCGGCGGTGGCTCGGAGCAGCAGTTCGCGGGGAACGGTGGAATCCAACCGCATTTGCCCGAGATCGAACATGGTTTGCAGCACCGTCGCGTGCAGGTCGGCGATGGTCACGGGTTGGCCGTTGGGTTCGCCGCCACGGCGATCAGATTGACCCACGACCTGGCCATGATTCAATCCGCCGCCCGCCAGCACCAGCGGGCACAGTTTGGGCCAGTGGTGCCGGCCCAAGTTGCTGTCGAGATTGGGGGTTCGGCCAAATTCGCCGGTGATCACCAACAGAATTTTCTCGCTCAATCCGCGATTCTCGGTGTCTTGCAGATACGCCGCCACCGCGTGATCCAGCGGCGGGGCCAAGACGCTCATCCCCTCGGGCATGTTGGGAATGCCCTTGCGGGCGTGAAAGTCCCAGTTGGGATGGATGACCGTCACGAACCCGCAACCGGCCTCGCACAGGCGGCGGGCCAGCAGCAGTTGCCTTCCTAGCGACACCCCGATAGAGGGGCCGTCGCGCTCGAACCGCGATTGGTCATTGCAGCGGTAGTTGCGGAAGTGCTCGGTATCGTAGGCCGCCAACGTGGCGGGATCTTCGCGATCGAGGTCCAGGGCGTTGCGAATGGTTCCGCTTCGCAAAAACTCGATGGCCGCCGCCCGCGAGTGATCGACCTGCTCCATGACGCCCGAGGCGTCGATCCGGCGATCCATGCGATCAAGCTGGTCCAGCAGCGCGCGGCGACCGCTCATCCGCAAGTCGCCCAAGCGGGGCTCCAGATCATCCAACAACGGGTTGCCCAGGGGCTGGCCACTGCGGTTTTTCTTTTCGCGGGGCTGGCCCTCGGCCATGGAAACACGCAATTCCAACGGCGTATACGCCGGACCAAGCCACGCCGGCTGAGCCCCTTCCACAACCGATTCATAGGCTTGGGTGAAGCTGGCTGCGCCAGGAACATGCCGGGTCGTTGGCGGAATGACCGCCTGGCTGAGCATGCCCGTGGAGGGATGAATCGCCCCGGCGATCCGGGCGTAGACCGCGCCCAGACCGGGTTCGCGAATAGGCTTGCCGTCTTGAACCGTCAGGTCGCCGGTCATCAACTGCTTGTGGGCGCCGTCGTGCTCGGCATGATGGGTCTGGAAGTTCCGCACGATGGTCAGCCGATCGGTCCACTTGGCAAGTTCCGGGAAATAGGTCGCAAAGCGGACGCCCGGCAAGCGGGTCGCCAGGTGGCCCGCCAGACTGGTCGACGAGCCCGGGCCGTCGGGCTTGGGGTCGAAGGTCTCGAATTGACTGGGCCCGCCCGCCAAGAACAGGAAGATGACCGAGGTGTCCCGGGCGTAACCGGGTCGCCCAGACGCGGCGGACGCCACCTGAGGGACGAGCCAATCGCTCAAAGGGATACCCAGCAGTCCCAGGCCGCCGACCTGCAGGAACCCACGACGCGAAAGTCCGTCGCACATCGGCGAACGATCTGACCCCAGAACGCGGAGCATGCTGCACCTTGGGCTTTTTGGACAAGTAGCCGTCCCAAGATGAATTGGCCGAAGACAGGCCGCTGGGTTACGGGGTCCCAGGGCACTTTCTCGGATTCTTCTGTCGATACGCCAACGCGGCTGGAATCGCTTACCAACAATTCCGGGACCGATGGCGAAAGGGGCGACTACTCGATCGACGCCCAATCGATCACCGCGCCGCTACGGCGGTTGCCCAAGTTGCGGTGGATCAGTGGGTCGATGGTGTAGGGGATGAACTTCATGGTGGCATCGCAGGTCACCATGTAGAAGCCGGCCTGGTGGATGCTACCAAACAGGCCCGACGCATCGAAGCCCCACTCATCGCGCTGCGGGCGACCACTGGTCCAGCGATTGATATCGAAGTCGTAGCCCTGATACATGCTGATGTCGTCGTAAGGGCTGCTGCCGTCCTCATACTTGCCGGGGTCGAGGTACTTTTCGCCCACCATGTAGGTGTTGCTTAGGCCATCAGTCACCTGAACGGTGCGAATTTTGCTGCGGATGCCCGTTACGCCAGTGTGTCCCAATGGGGTGGCGCGTACGTCCCAGGGTTCCTCGGGCGGTTGGGCCCCATCACCCGCCGAGTAGCTGCCGGGCCCGCCCCACGAATTGGCGCCTCCATCGCCGGAGTTGGCCGCGTAGTCGGTGCGGGCATGCCGCGGGGCCCAGGCCGCCGGTTTGCAACTGCCGTCGCCACGGTGCCGGGTGTTCTCGTAGGTCCGAGGCGAGCGACGGCTGGGGCAATTCATAATGTCGATGGTCGACATCTGCATCTCGCGGAGGGCCTGGCGTTTGGGCTCGCCGCTGAGCCCCGAGCCGAGCTGGCGGATGTTGCTTTGCTCGATATCGCTCAGGATGTTGTAGACCCAGCCGCCGGGCTGTCGCTCTTGCGAACCGCGGTCGGGATCGCCCACCCACTGCCAGCCCCAGCCGTTGGTCGGAAAATGATTGAAGCGGCTCTCGTAGTTAAGCCAGGCAGTGCCGATGTTTCGCAAGTTGTTCTGGCACTGGGTGCGTCGGGCGGTCTCGCGAACACTGTTGACCGCTGGCAGCAACAGGGCCATCAGAATGCCAATGATCGTGATGACCACGAGTAGCTCAATGAGCGTAAAACCAACCCGTGCGGATCTGTTGAGGCCGGTCATGTGCGTGTTCCTGTGCGAATCCGGTGGCCCCAGCCCGTGGGCACCCAGCCCACGAGCCGGCAACCGTGGGCGATGCTGACGCAATTACTCCACAGACGACCAATCAATCACCGCGCCGCTGCGGCGGTTACCCAGGTTGCGGTGAATGAGCGGATCGATGGTGTAGGGGATAAACT